>JANNUY010001109.1:0-13098 GCA_031414155.1 Acidobacteriota bacterium | reverse complement strand
TAACTTGAGTCTTGGGTTGAATCAGGCCGGAATTCGGCCTGATTGAGCCAAATTGAATTGGAGCATTTTCAGTTTGACTGTATTCCACAACCCATTCCAGGAACGGGAATAGACCAAATCGACAAAGCGTGACCAGAGTTGCGAGAAAGAAGTTTCGACACGCTCCCGCAAAGAACTCAACAAGGCTTTTTGCGGCTTCGGTGCGTCTGCCGGAGTCAGTAATAACAACGCGGCTTCGGCTTCCAGCAAGTCGCGTAATTCTTCGCCGCGATAACCTAAATCGCCGAGGGCTACGCCGCTTTCGACGCTCCAAGCTAAGGCGAGTGCCGGATCGCGATCATCCGTATTAGCAGGCGTGAAAATCGCGCCGATGACCAAGCCTTTGGTATTCACGAGCGCATGCAATTTGAAGCCGAAAAACCAGCCCTTCGTGGTTTTGCCAAAGTAGGCACCGTCTTCACGCAACAGCCGCACGCGCCCGTGGCGCAGTGGATGACAAACCGGAATCGGCTTACTGTCCATCACGTAATAAGGGCTATCCTGGTTTCCGGCGCTGGCTAACACTAAGCCACCGACCATCGGACTCAAGCGATCTAAACGTGCCAGCCATTGTTTGTAACTGCACAAGCACGGAAAGGCTGGTGCGGCATTGGCTTTCACCAAATGATAAGTCTGGCTCAACGTCGCACAACCAAAGTAGCCTTGCATCAACGCAATCGCGATGACTTCCGCGTCCGTAAAGGTGGGGGCTTGATTGTTCGACTGACGCCAGTCCGCCAAGTGCGGCTGACGTTTGAGAAAGTTATCCACAAAAAAATAGTAGATCGTCAATTGATGGTCTATGCTCTGTTTCATCGTCGTTCTCCGGTTGGTTAGTAGAAGTTCTTTGCTAACAACATTCTACCTGTCCAAACGGGGGACGACGGCTCAATTTTTCAACCCAAGACTCAAGTTAACAAAATCACGGCAGTCGCCATGCTGCCGATTAGTTGGCGCTTCCGGGATTGCCGTTTTTGCTCGCGCTGTTCCAATTCACGCACCGGCACGTCGAAGAAATTCGCCAGCGTGGTGTGCCACGCCGAACTAAAACCGCTTTTGTTGAGTTTGTCGCGGCGCACATCGAAATTGCGAAAGTCAGTCGCCAGCGGCATTTCTTTCACTTCGCAGAGCGCCGCCGGAAAAGCGGATTCGTTTTCTTGCTCCGGTCGAACTTCGTTATTCGGAATGCCTTCGATGAGTAGCGGGATGATGTTTTCAGCGCCGCGCAACTTGGCAAAGCGGCGCAGTTCATCATTCACATATTCGCTCTTACGCGCGGCGGGCGAACAAAGCACGAGGAGTTTTTGCGAGTCGCCTAAAGCCGCCGCGATGGCTTCGAAATAAGCCGTACCGCTCAGATCGTTTTGATCGAGAAAGACGCTCAAACGGCGGGACGGCAGGTTCAAGCCTTTGGGCGGCGCGTACTTTTCCAGCGTATCGCGCAACTTGACGGCGAAATCCTTATTGTGGCGCGAATAGCTGATGAACAAATCGTAGCTGAATTGCGATGTCGGCACTGACTGCGTTGGCATGCTGCTCCCTCGTTTGAATGGTACGAGGTGAGAACCTTTGTGGGCGTACGGCCTACAAACAAATTGCTTTCAGTTGAACTGCACTGAAAAGATTTACGACTGAAGCCAAAAAGCGTCCTTGGCGGGGCGGGCGGATTATAGTGATGCTACTGAGTCAGCGAAAGGGCAACCGGGCGTGGATGAAAATTCTCTAGCACCGCCGCGCTGAAAGGATTCTGATGATGCGAACTCATTCGATTTCAATACTATCGTTCACCCCTAATTCCCTCAGTGCCGCTTTAGTCTCTTCGATCTTCTGCGCAGAGATGCCATTTTCTGGGCTGACATCCAAGCTGAGCGTGAGGCGCAAGCCCTGATTAGTTGCAAATTTACTGAGTATTTTGGTGTAAAAGTTGGTCCACTTTTGCGGGGGCACTTCGCCGATCCAATGCAGCCGTGCGGCGTTTGGTGGCTGTGCGGTAGCCACGGGCATCGTCGGGTTGTCGTCAGTTGATGGGCTGACCGAACCTGTCGCGCTTGGTTGCGCCCCGTCCAACGGCAGTTGCGCCTGTCCTGATTCATCAAGTATAGGCGTCAGCGAGGGCGGAGCTTGTAAGGCTTTCTGATAAGCCTCAGCCGTGTCTTTGGTGATAATGAAAACGTCGTCATTGATTTCAATCTCGCTGACGCTGATGCCCGTAGCGAAGTGGAATGGTTCGTACTTTCCATCCGCGCCTTTCCCTACATAAGCCAGCAAGCCGCCATTCACACCACGCACAATCGCATCTTTGACGGCATCGGCGTGAATGAGCTTGGGGAACTTGGGCGAAGCGTAAAAAGCATCGCGCACGGCTTTCATGCTCCACTCTTTGAAGGCAGGCCAATTGCGCAGCAGAAAGTTCGGGCTGATTTCTTTTTCGAGATCGCCGTCTTGCCGCAAGCGATTCAAAATAACCGTCAGCAACGCATCCGCCGCGCTGGTCGTTATCAACCCCAAATCAACCTCGCGCAATTGATTGTCTTTGCCTAACAGCACCAGATTTTTGTAACAACGCCAAGTGGCTTCTTTGAGATCGCGCCCAGCCTTTTTCAGGTTTTCATCCAATTGCTTTTGCTGGCCTTCATCCAAACGCAGCGCGCCAGCGTTCACCTCATCGTCAATGTCTTCCCAAGCCAGCAGCTTGCGCGCTTCTTCGGCGAGCGCGCTTGTGCCTTCGGGGGCTATCCAGATAAGGGCGCTTTTGAACGTGCGGGCCGAAGCACCATTTTCTCGCGTAATGCTCTCAATGCGAGCGAGCGTTTGGGCTTTGTCTTCATAAGATTGTTCTGGCGATAAGACGACGAGCGTCAAGGCGGGGCGGTCAGGTACTTGATTGCTTTTTTCAGGGAAATAAACGCGCTCGACGCCGGTGCCTGCGGCAAAGACTTTTTGCACTTCCGCGCGCACTCGTTCCGCGATCTTGGCAGAGTTGATGTTGGCGCGACGGTCGGCCAGTAATTTGTTCAGGTTGGGCGAAAGGCTGATGCGATAACGATTGCGTTCGACGGCCAGAAAGTAACAAGCCTCGGTCAGCGTTTCGAGTACGGTTTCGACATTGCCGATCTCCAGCCCAGGCTCGGCCACGGCCAAACGAATTTCGGGAGTGGTTGCTTCGCCCCGCGCTTGCCCGCCGTTCGATTCAAAGAAAATCGCGGTCGCCACTTTGCGATGCAGCCGTGCTTTTTTGATCGTGTCGCTGGCATCTTTGTCGAGCCGGACGGCAAAGGCATCGGGCTTGCCGCAAATGTCTGTGGTGACGGCGGCTTCTAATTTCGATTCGCCCAGTTGCTCAAAGGCAGCGGCGCGAAAGATCGCGTCATCCAGCGGAGCCGTTCCCAAGCCGATCAATTGATCGCGGTGCGCGCCTTGATAACCCTCTTGATAAGCGCGCGAAACCCACAGCGCCAGCAAACGCAACATGCCGCGTGTTTGTTGAAAGCGCGGCAAGGCTTGCCATTTGCGCTCAAACACTGAAAGCACGACGGGATGGAAAGGATACGTCGCTTCAAAAGCCTGTCGCGCATTGTCAGCCGAAAACCACGTAGGCAATTGGCTGCGTTGTTCGATGATCCAATTGGCATAAGCCTGACAGGTTTGTATCGCTTCCTGATTCAACAGAATTTTGCCTTCGCTATTGACGGCTTGCTCGTCCCATTCAAACAGGCGACGGCGAATGATTTCTGACGCTTCGCCTTCAGACGACATCATCACGGCTTTGCCCAGCCGGTCGAGCAGCTTGCGAAAGCGCAAATAATCTTGCTGATCTTCGGCGCTCATCTCTAATTCCGAAGCCGGAATCGAAACCGCCAACACGACGTTGTCGCGCCCGCGCGCTTCTTCAGAAAGGTTTTGCAAGAAGTTGTAAAGCTGCGCGCTCAGGCCGCTCTTGCGGTTGCGGCTGACGTAATTCATCAACTCGTCCAGCAAGATCAGGCAGGGTTGGTCGGGTGGCAGAAAGCGGCGAATCACATCGCCCGCCGGAGCCGTCAATTGCTGTTCGTGTTCGGCAACCAATTGAAAAGCTTCAGCGCCACCCAGTTGAAAAGCGATTTCGCCCCACGGCGTATACCTTACCGGTGTGCCATCTTCGCCGCCGCGTCCGGTAATGGAATCGAATTCAGTGCCGACAAAAACCGCAACAGCCGCTGGCGGAACCGACTTGATCTCGGCGCGTTCGAGCAACTTGCGTACTCCGTGCCAGCCGTTGGCCGCCGCGCCATTCGTCGCCAGATGGTAAAGCAACGTCAGCGCGTGTGTTTTGCCTCCGCCGAATTGCGTAGCGAGATTGAAGACCGCATTGGCTTCGGTTTTGATGCCTGATAAACGGCGAATGACTTCGGCTGCCAGCCCGGTCAAGTTTTGCGTGAGATAAGTGCGATCAAAAAATTCGGCGGGCTTTTGATAGACCTGCGGCGCGCGGCCATCGCGCACTTGATCGAGATGCACAGCGAATTCCGATGCGTCGAGCGGCTTGCCGTCGCGCAAATCTTCGCGCGGCTGAATGACGGTGTACCAGGGTTTGAGTGCCATTTGAGGGGGGAGCTCCTGCGATGAATGCCATCAGGTTTCATTTCACCAGATGGTTACGATGTTGGTTAAGTTTCTGATCTTGTGATCTTTGGTGACGAGGGGCAAGCTCAATGCCAATGCGTTTGCGGCAATAATGCGGTCGGGCATATCGGGTACAGTCGCACGCGGAATTTGAGTAACCGTTGCCGCAACATCAAGGCTCATCGGCGGTACCGTTAAGACTGTTAGAGGATCGCGCAAAGCCGTCAGCATATTTTGATAGTCGCTTTCGCTGATGGTTTTCTTCTCGACCAAATAGCGCAATTCAACCACGACAATCGCTGGGACATAAATCAGTTCGCCATGGTTTTCTGCCGTTTCCAAAGCCACGCGCGCATTGGTCGAAAGCAAGCTGGACTTGCTGGTATACCAAATCAGCACATGAGTATCTATCACGACTGCGCTCATTGCTGCGGCTCCTCGTTCGGTAGTTCTCTCGGAAAGTTTTGCCATGCCTCACGCCGCATCTCGGCAATGTCTTGTTCCAGATTGGGAAACTCGCCTTGCAAAATGCCGCGCACGCTGCGAAACGGCAGTTTCTTACCCAACGCCTCCGCACTCACCACCTTGCTCGGAGCAGGCCGGTGCAATTTGAACTCGACGAATTCCAACACTTCGCGTTGCTGCTCAACGGGCAGGTCGGCAGATTTCGTAGCGATTTCTTCAACTAAACTTGTTTCCATCTCGTGATCTCCTTTCGGCCAACTATGCTAACGCAGCCGCGCCCTTTCTGGAATTAAAACCCCAACCCTTTCTTGCGCGCCAGCACGCCTTCGACCCAACGGCGTTCGTCGGTGCCGGTCGGATAGAGCGCCGCCAGTGATTGCGCCAAGCTCCAGAATCGTTGGTCGCGTCCGATGCCGTCGGTGACGAGGAAGCGTTTGAGGGCTTCGCTGCGTCCGGCGGAAAAGAGCAGCATCGCTTGGTGTACGCGGTCGAGCGCCGTCGTGCCCGCTTGCAATTTGACCGGAGCGCCGCCGTCTTCGACCTCAAATTTTTGCATGTCGAAAAGCTCGACTTGCGGAGATTTCTTTTTGCGTTGCGGCGCGGCGTCGAGTTCCTGTTTGCCGAACAGGTGACGCGCGCGTTCGGCGACCGAGAGCAAACGGGCTTTGTCCCCTTTGATTTCGACGATGCTGTCGAGTTGTTCGAGATGCGCGCCCAGCCCTTGCGCGATCTTGCGCGCCGCGTCGTATTCCAGCGCGTAACCTTTCACCTTGGCGGTTTTGGCGGTGGCGGTTTCTTCGTCGTCATCCGCTATCGCGTCTTCCTCTGCCGCTACATCCTTCATCCCTCCGCCTTCCGCATTGGCGTTGAGCGTCCAGAACCACATCGCGGTCAGGCGCGCGTCTTCTTCAAAACCCGTAGCGTCGGCTCCGGCGAAAATCATTTGCAGGGCTTCTTTTGCCACGGCGGCCCAGACGTGTTCGAGGTATTCGCGCAGCGTGACCGTTTCGCCCGAAGCCTTTTCGACGCGGGCGTAGCGCGAAAAGATTTCGAGCGCCGGGCCTAAACAGGCAAAGATCGCATCGGCTCCGACGACGCCTTCCGCCGCCAGTCGCGGCATCCATTCGTGAATGCGGCGCGGCAGTTCCTGCAACACGTCGCGCCAGTCGCCGACTTCATCCGCACGCAACGATCCGTCAAGATTTTCGCGTGGGCGACAGACAAGGTGAACCGATGAAGCGAGCGATGCTGTTTCGAATGCGTTCATTCGAGCTTCGCGCTCTGTGTCAACAGGCCAAGAGCCTGTGATGATCCAACCTGCATCAATTACAGCCTTGAGAATCGCCTCCCAACTCGAAGTGGATTTGCTAGCAAAAACTATAGTTCCAATACCACTTGGCTGTACCACTCTGCGGCCTTCAGCAAATGCTTTAGTAAGCTCTTGCTCATAAAAAGCGATGTCATGCGTCGAACTGCTTAGCGCGTGTGGACGATCAACAACGATTTCTGAATCTTTAGGAACTTCAGGCTCAAGAAACAAGTCTGGACTTACTTCGCAAAGGACACGACGGAGCCAAACGTAAAAGAAATCAGACAGGTGAGCATACGGAACTGAATCGTAATATGGCGGATCTGTGATTATTGCCTGTGCGACATCATCTGGGAGCAAATGGGCTGTAGCAGACGACTGCTGGGCGTGTCCAGCGTTGTTGACGACAGACTGACCAATTATCGTGGCTGCCATATCATCAATGATTCCGCTCCACCCACCTCCTGATGACAGCCAAGGGGCTTCAACAAAATCCCACATCATACCGATTGCTTGCCGTCCAAATGTATAGCCAATGTTCTCGTTTTGCGAAATCCACCGACATAACGAGCAATCTCTGTCAGCTTGCTTGCTAACAACTAGAGCTAGGCAAGTACGGACGGCTATTCCAAGCTCATCGTCTGAGTCGATCTGTAGGCTTCTTACTCTGTGAAGTAGTGAGGTCAGCGATAAGGATTGACGAGCGGAGAACAAATCTCCCCAGCAAGTCATCCCATAAAGGGGAACGCTAACCCTACGAATCTCTGTAGGCGGAATTACTTCGTCGGGAACCAAACTTAGTGTTCCTTGGTGGAGCTTCTTTCTATGCTCTAGTTCCTGGACGGATTTTTGGATTGCACAAAAATCATTTTCCACGGGCAAACGATAGAACCGACCTGTTTCGTTTTTCTGTGTTGTCACAACACACATGAGGCGCGCGTCATTTGCGCCACCATGCCGAGGTTTCAATTGCTTGCGCACCGAAGCGACAGGCGTCGTGTAACCACAGCAAGGACACGTCGCGCTGCCGCGTTTGACCGTGCCTTCAAATTGCGGATTCGAGATGACTCGCTGCTCGTCGTCTTGTGCCGTCCACGCTTTGCCTTTCTTTTCGATGATCTCAAAGTCTACGCGCTTGGCTGATTGATTCGGAACGATGCGCAAGGCCGTTGAACGATGCGCTTTCTTGCTCAACCACAACGTACGCATCAACGGCACTTCTGCGCCGCAGCCCGGTCCTTCGCACACAATCGTGCGCGCCCACAGATAGGCAATCGGCGTAGCTCCGTCAGGGTCTTTGGGATAGAACTCGGCCAGTTCTTTTTCGGCTTCCTGTTTGACCCACGCGCCCCACTTGCGCACTTCGTCGGCGAGTTGTTGACCATATTTCGGGATGTATTCAAGTACGACTTTGTTGAGCAGTACGGCGACCGGATTGAGGTCGCTGGCGAAGGCATCGGCGCCGACGCGCAAGGCTTCGAGCGGAATGGCTCCGCCGCCGGCAAAGGGGTCTACGACAAGCGGGCGCGTACCGGGTTCGCCGCCGAGTGCGACGTGCGCGGATGCGGTCAACGCGCGGCTGGTCGCCAGATAGTGCGCATTCGTCGAGTTATCCCAGTTGGCAAAATCAGCGATGAAATCGAGCAGCGCGTGACGCAGCACGTTGAGGTGCGATTCTTTGGTGGGGTCGAGTTCACCGTCAGGCCGCGCCAGTTTCTGCCACTTCCCCCACGTATCAGGGGCGCAGGATTGCGACAACTCGTTGTTGGTGACGGCCTGTTTGGCAAAGTCATTGATGAGCGCGGCGGCTTGTTCACGAAACGCCGCCGGACAAAGCGGATCAACCGGATCAGGCCATAACGCCGCACAAATGACTGCGCGACAAGCCGCCAGCGGACGCCGCGCCCACCAGATATGCAACGTCGAAATGTGTCCGTGCCGAATGGATTTCTCGCGGCGCGCGTGCGCCGAGATGCGCTTGATGGGCAAGTCAACTTCGATGAGACGTTTGGGATAGTTGGTCATTCAGTTGTTTGTGATACGGCTAAGGTTTCATCAGGAGGTCTTAAACCTTGCGTTCCGTGTCGCGTTCTTCGGCGCGCGTGCGAGTCACCCAGGCTTGGGCGTCTTCGCCCGTGAGTGGATGAGGAGCCGTGCCTGCGACAGCCAGCCATGAATGGCTCACCCCGCGTGTTTGGCGGCGGGCTTGCTCAATCAAAATCGTTGCCAATGCCAATTGCTCGTCACCGGAAAGCTGGGCGGTTTGCTGAATGATCTGTTGCATTACTACGGTCATATCCAACTCCTTTGCTGACTAATAAATGACGTGCCTCTAAATGACGTGCCTCATCGCGGCAACAGAATCTTACCTCACTTTGCGTCAGGCAACGAAACCTCGGCGGCCTTGATAATTTCGGTGGGGCTGACGTGGTAATGCTCGACTTTGACAATCGGTTGCCAACCCAATCGTGCCGGATCACGCACAATTTGAATATCCGGCGTCGCCGCGCAATTGAATACGACGTAAAGCCAGTAATCATTTTTCATGCGTTCAGCCGTTTTATATTCGTTGGTGGTCAATGCGACTTCACCCACAGCGGCGCGGCCTTTGACTTCGATGAAGCGAACTTCGACAGCGGTTTTCGGGTCTTCGGGATGCGGGCGACGCGAGATCAAATCGAAGCCGCGATTTTCGCTTTCTACGCTTTCGACTTGCCAGCCACGCGCTTCTTCATACGCCGTGACGGCGGCAATGGCGGCGCGTTCGACTTCTTCGTCGCGCACCATCGGCGCGATGCCCGGCGCGGCGCGGTCAGGATGCGGCAAGACCCAGGCGCGCCCAATCGGTTCGATGTCGCCGATGGTGCATTGGCGTTCCTGTTGCAACTCGGCGCGGCGCTGGTCAAGGCGTCCGTTCAAATCGTCCAGCCGGTCTTCAAATTGTTTCAAGCGGCCTTCGATGCCGGTCAGTTCGCCAGTCTTGCCGGTGCCTGGTTGTATGGCGCTAACGAGGCCGTCCTCTTTTAACTGCGTGAGTTCGGCGTACTGGCATTGCACTTTATCAATGATGGCGTTGAGGCTGATTTCGACGTGGCGCGCGATGGTCTCAGTGTCTTTAGTGCGTTGCTCGGCGGTTTCAGCCAGAAAGGGCGTCAAGGCTTTTTCGAGCAGAAAGCGTTCAGTCGCGTTGCGATCATAGAGCCGTTCAGCGAGCCGTTCATCAGCGATGGGCGCTTTGGCGTTGGGTGCAGCGACCGACAGGTCGAGAAAGATGGTCGGCTGCTTGATAGATTGCGCGCCGTTGAGTTCGGTTTGCACGACGAACAAGCGGCGATGCAATTGATTGCCGCGTCCGTCTTTGACCGAAGCGGAAAAGACCTTGAGCAAATAGGGCGACTGGCAATGCAAATCATAAAACACCGCGCCGCGTTGCAGGTCAGTGCGCACACGGTCGGCGACGTCTTCGCGCACGGCTTCAAACAGCGGATGCCCGGGCGTCACCCATTCCAGCGTAGGGTCATCCGTCAGCAGCCGTTTATCAAAAACAACCTGTTTGTATTCGCGCCCCAGCTTGCCGAAGCGCGGTTCGAGCCGTTCGCCGATCGGCCAAAGCGTACGCGGAATGCGTCCGACGCGGTAAACGTGCGATTTCGGTTTCGTCTCTTTAGGCGCAACGCCAATCAACGGCCCGGCTTGCGTGAAAAAATCTTCGATGACTTCGGGAACGAGACGCCGCTCGCGCGCTTCGGCTGATTTGCCGATGATGGCAGAAAGATTGAGTTCCTTTTTCGCCAAGCCTTCAAGCGTAGAGTGCGTGATGCGACGAAAGCGTTCGGTGTCTACGTCTTGCACGATGCGGCTTTTAATTTGGTCTTCGGTCTGGTTGTGCGCGTACATCTCGCGCAACATCTTTTCGAGTTGATTGGCCGGGAAGATTTCACCCAACACGTTGAACACTTTGCCGGTGCGTTGCGGGTCAAGATCGGCTTCGATTTTTTCGAGGCGCTCAAAGAGCTTGTGCAACACACGGCCTTCGCGCGTATTAGTCGCTACGAAATTGAAAATCAGGCAGTCTTTCTCTTGTCCATAACGATGAATGCGCCCCATCCGCTGTTCGAGCCGCACCGGATTCCACGGAATGTCGTAGTTAATCATGAACCAACAGAATTGCAGGTTGATGCCTTCGCCAGCGGCTTCGGTGGCGACCAGGACTTGGCAATCGTCGCGGAACTCGCGTTCGGCAGAAATGCGCGAGCCCGGCGTATCGCGGTCGCCGATTTTCATCCCGCCGTGAATCTGCGTTACGGTCAATCCCCACTCACGCAACTTGCCCAGCGGTCGTCCGTCTTTGCCGTTGCCCGCCAGATAATCAAGCGTGTCTTTGTGTTCCGTGAAAATGAGCAATTTCATTTTCGGGTCTTGAAACAGACCTTCGCGCGTGAGTACTTCTTTGAGTTTGGTGAGCTTTGTTTCAACCTCGCGTTTTTCGAGCGCACGCGCCTGATCAATCAAACGGCCCAGTTCAAAAATCTCTTCGCGCAATGAGGCAGGATCAACCGAAACGACGACCGCTTCGAGGGCATCGGTGATCTTTTGCTGTTCGTCTTCCGGCAGTTCATCAAAGTCATCGGGCAAGCGTCTATCAATTTGTTCCTGCCGATAACCTTCTGGGTCGTCCAAAATACGCTGCCGTTTTTCTTTCATGCGTTCGAGGCTGCGACGCACGGCGTATACGCTCGAAGCGAAACGGCGCTGCAACATCGCCATCGTAAAACTTAGCGCCCGGCCCCGGGCTGAATCATCGGCAGCGGCTTTGATGGATTGATCGTCAACGTAGCGGGTCAACGCATCATAAAGTTCAAGTTCCTCAGCATTGATTTGAAAGTCCGGCGTGCTGACATTGCGCTTGGTGTAAAGCGCCTTAACCTCGCCGGTGTCAGGCGCGGGAAACGTCACGAGGGCTTCTTTGATACGACGTAAATAAAAAGGCGCGTGTTGGCGGCGCATCGCTTCTTCAAGGCTTTGCACATCGCTGTAAACGTCCTTATCCAGCAGCGCCAGAAAGAGGCAGAAATTCTCAGGGTCGCCTTTGTGCGGCGTGGCGGTCATCAACAAAAAGTGATCGGTCATTTCCGACAACCGCTCACCCAACTGATACGCCAGCGTTTTCTTGTCAGCGTTATAGGCGCTCATCTTGTGGGCTTCGTCCACGATGATTAAATCCCAATGACTGCGCAATAGGCTTTCTTTGGCATCTTCGATGCGCGAAACCCATGAGACTGAAGTGATGACCTGATTCTTTTCCTGCCAGGGATTCGAGCCGTAATTGGCGCGCAACACATCGCTACGCACTACCTCAAACTGCTCACGAAATTTGTCTTTCATTTCGCGCTGCCACTGAAAAGAAAGATTGGCAGGCGTAACAATCAGGGTACGTTTAATGAGGCCGCGCACTTTCAATTCTTTCAGCAACAGCCCAGCCATAATCGTTTTGCCTGCGCCGGGGTCATCCGCGAGCAAAAAACGAATGCGCGGCAGTTTCAGGAAGTTTTCGTAGACGGCTTCGAGTTGGTGAGGCAACGGGTCTACGCGAGCAATGGAGAGCGAAAAGTAAGGATCGTATTCATAAGCCAGCGCCAACCGCGTGGCTTCGATGCCCAATCGAAAATGGCGCGGGTCGCCATCAAATGGTTCACGCTCAGGGGTCACTTCCAGTTGAGCAATCTGTTCCGCGCTCAACACGGGTTCAAACACTTTGCCCGAATGAAGTCCCTTCCCAATCAATTTGACGGAATCGCCTAACGGCACGATCACAATAATCTTGACCGGCTCTGGCAATACCGGCCCGCGTACAACGACATTTGGTTTTAGGGAATCAGTGAAGTTCATCGGATCAATTGCTCTCTTCGTCAATTAGAGGATTACTCAAAAGGCCGGTACTGCAAGACGGGGCGATTAGCATTAAATGAGCTAAGGGATTGAGGCTTGGCCTAACCCATTCCAACCACAGACGATGGCAATCTAGGGGATTCATAAAGACACTGTCAAATTTTTGAAACCCGAAAAAGTCATCACAGAATGCCAAGGACAATTACGGCTGGCTCTCGAGACTGTGCGCCTGATCGAATTTTTGGTGGCTAAATTTTCAATAAGTGCGCAAAACAAAAACGGGAGCCTTTCGACTCCCGTAAGTGATTGATTCAAAAAGTCGGGACGGCGAAATTCGAACTCATGGCCTCTTGCACCCCAAGCAAACTTGATTCTGAACGATGGGATACTATTGCTTTTGGATTCGGGGTGAAATGATATTGCCAGGATTTCAACGCAGAAGGCTAAATTCAACCACGTTGGATTCCGCGACATCTCACAATTCCGAACAAGTGACCAATATGACAGTTTAGAGATCGAACAGTTTTTCAATTTCGTCATACCGCATGGCTTCGCGTAACCCTTTCATCACCGACCGCGCATACTCTTTCACTTCAGCGGCGGTTTGTTCTCCCACTGGTTCGAGCAAACGTCGGAGTTGGTCTGGCGATACGTTGAGATAGCGCTTCCATTCTTCCGAGGCATGCCCTGATGCTTTTAAGATCATGGCTTGGGGGATTCCGGCGAGAATCCCGCGCGATACAAAAGCGTGGCGGAAGTCATGAAAGTGCAGGTCTACGACGCCGACTTTTTTA
>JANNUY010001108.1:0-5619 GCA_031414155.1 Acidobacteriota bacterium | reverse complement strand
CGGCTGCTGACTTTTCCATGCTTTGCTCCGGGCATTTCTTTTGCCTCCCATTGACCGTCAACGAATTCATAGCTGCGTTCGGGGTCAAGCGCGATTTCGGCTGGCGCTTCCATGACTTTAAGAACTGCTTGCATGATCTTTACCTCCGGTTAGAGATTGTGCTTGCTCATCTCATCCGCCAAATAGTGACAAGCCCGCGCCGTGATCGCCATCATCGTCAGCGTAGGGTTTTGGCAACCTTGCGAAGCGAAAGCTGCGCCATCGGTCACGAATACATTCGGCATCTCCCACACCTGATTGGTCGCGTTAAGCACTGATTTTTTCCGGTCGCTGCCCATGCGCGCGGTGCCGACTTCGTGAATGCAAAAGCCCGGCGGCGCGGGGTTGTTGGTGACGTAAGAAACCTTGAATCCGGCGGCTTCGCCCAATTCCTGCGCCGCTATCATGGCGTCTTTCGCCATGGCCTTTTCGTTTTCGCCATGACTCGCCGTGATGTGCAACGTAGCGATGCCCCACTTATCGGGCTTGCTCGCATTGAGCGAAACGTGATTGCGATGTTCGGGCAGCATTTCGCACCACGCGCCCAAGCCCCAGGTGATTTCGTTCGGAGCTTCGCGCACGAGTTTTTTGAACTCCGCGCCAAAGCTGGGCATGCGTTTGGCGTGCGCAAAGGTGTAACCCATCTTCACGCCGCCTTGCATGCCATAACCACGAATGAAGTCTTTGTGCTTGTCGCGGATGTTGCGGAAGCGCGGCACATAAATGCCGTTGGCGCGTCCGTCGGAATAGTCATAAGCCATGCCCTTGAGTTGTTCGACGATGCCGCCTGCGCCGATCTGGTACATATGATCCATCAGGTAATGGCCCAACGCGCCTGACGAAGCGCCGATGCCTTCGGCGAATTGCCGCGATTTCGACAGCATTAAAATTCTCGTGCTTTCGAGCGTCGAAGCGCACAGCACGACGGTCTTGCTGTGAAATTCGTAATCCTGTTTGGTGTTTTGATCTACGACACGGACGCCTTTGGCTTTGCCGGTGTTGGTGTCAACGATGATTTCGCGTACGACCGAATTGGGGCGCAACGTCATGCGTCCGGTCTTGGCGGCGGCGGGCAAGGTCGAACCGTTGCTGCTGTAATAGCTGTGCGTATCGCAACCGCGATCACAGTGTCCGCACCAGTGACAAGCCGCGCGGCCTTGATGCGGACGAGTGAGAATGGCGGCGCGTCCGATGATGACTTTGCGGTCGTTCCATTTCGACTCGACGCCTTTTTTCATCAACTGCTCGCCACAGGTCAGCGCCATCGCTGGCAGAAAGTTGCTGTCAGGCAGTTGCGGCAGATTTTCGTAAGAGCCGCTGATGCCGACGAAATTCTCGACTTCTTCATAAAACGGCGCGAGGTCGGCGTAACTGATCGGCCACGGTTCGCCGTGACCGTCGCGCGCGGCTTTGAAATCGTAATCGCTCAACCGATAAGACTGGCGTCCCCACGTCAACGAACGCCCACCGACGTGGCGTCCGCGAATCCACCAAAACGGCTTTTCGTCAGGCGTCGTGTAAGGGTTGTCAACGTCGTCAACAAAGAGATGGCTGCTATATTCATTGCCCGCATAGCAACGCGATTGAATCGGCTGGCGCGGCGCAAACACGTTGCGTTCGGCGAGGCCGCGATACTTCAGTTCATAGGGCTGCGTCAGCATGTGGTAATCCTTCGCCGGGTCAATGTTTCGACCCGCTTCGAGAACCAACACAGTCAACCCGCGTTCAGTCAGAACCTTTGCTGCCCATCCGCCCGTCGCGCCTGAACCGACGACGATTGCGTCATAAACTTTTTGCGATGCGGTTCGGCGTGCTGCTGCTCTGGGTTGTTGCGCCATGGCAATTCTTGCTCCTTTTGGTTTAGTCGAAAGATGAAGGGTAAGACAGGCGCAATCTAACGCAAGCTGTTCAGGCTGTCTATTGCCCAAACAACTACGGCAAGCGACGTGGCGACGTAATTTTTTACGTCGCCACGTCGCTTGCCGTAGTTGAAACGCGCGCGTTCGTGCTTATTTTTTCAACGCCGCTTCGATAGCTTGCGTGACTTTTTCGCCTTCGGGTTTGTCGCCGCTGCCGAAACGTTCGACGACTTTGCCGGTGCGATCAATCAGGAACTTGTTGAAATTCCATGATAGGTCGCCGCCCGTCGTCGGATGAATCGCTTTGTCGGTCAGGAAGGCAAACAGCGGATCAATATCTGCGCCTTTGACCGAAACCTTCGCCGTCAGCGGAAAGGTAACGTTATATTTCAACGTGCAAAACTCTTTGATCTCGGCTTCGGTGCCGGGTTCCTGTCCGCCGAAGTTGTTGGCGGGTACGCCCAACACAACGAGTCCCTGATCTTGGTATTTCTTATAAATTTCCTGCAAGCCGGTGTATTGTGGCGTGTAACCGCACTTGCTCGCTACGTTGACCAGCAACACGACTTTGCCTTTGAGGCTGTCGAGCTTCATGGGTTTGCCGTCAATAGTTTTCAACGTGAAATCGTAAACGCTTTTCGCTGACATGGTTTCTCCTGCTTTTGCCGTAGCCGTTTTCGCCATCTGTGTTGATTGCGCACAAGCCGAAATGCTCAAGCTCAATACGCCGATCAACAGCACGAGGCGGTGAATGAATTTTGATTGCATCGGTAACTTCTCCTTATCGAGTTAGTGGTTGTTGGTGGTGGGAATGAATTTACTTCAGAGCCCCGATTCTTTTTAGCCGGTGAAGCCCGGTAGCGTCAAAGTCGTTTTGCGCCGTTTTATGTTTGACGGCTTCAAGCGGAGTAAAGTAAAAGCCATAGCTAACGAATATCTGCCCCACACCTCTGAGTACGTTTTTCAAACTGGTCTAACTCATGAAAATAAAATTGCTGAACCAATCGTGGTGTTTGTTTTTGCCCCTGCTGTTGTGGAGTTGCCAATCAGCGATGCCACCGGCAAGCCCAGCGGGCAAAGCTGATTTGAGTTCGATTCGCAACTTCCTGCGCGTGAATGAATCGTTTTGCACGGGTGGCCAGCCGACGATGGAACACCTAGCGCAACTCAAAGCTGAAGGCGTCAAGGCGATTTTCAATTTGCGTGCGGCCAGCGAACACAACGCCGCCGAAGAAGAAACCAAAGCGCGCGAAGTGGGTTTGAAATACCTGCCCATCCCGGTCGTTGCGGCGAGTCCGCAGCCGCAGCAAGTCGAAGACTTTCTCAAACTCACTGATGACCCAACGAATCAGCCTGCGTTCGTGCATTGCGCGGGCGGCGCGCGCGTCGGAGCCTTCTGGATGATTCGCCGCGTGCTGCGCGACGGTTGGACGATTGAGAAGGCAACGGAAGAAGCGGAAAAGATCGGACTGCCTGGCAACAGTGGTCTGAAAGATTTCGCCGTGCAATACATCAAAGACCATCAGGCGAAATAGGATTCATTGGTCGCGTTCGCTTGGTTGATGCGGCATTATACCGATGGCGATTTTTATTCTGCGAGGTGATTTATGCACGAACAGATCAGAGCCACTTATCACAATGGCGTTTTCATTCCCGCTTTACCCATATCGCTGCCCGAAGCGACGGAAGTGGAACTCACGATCAAATTGTCGTCAGCGGCTGAAACGCCTACTGCTTTGCCGAAGATTGTTAGATCGCAGCGTGGCCCGGGTTTGGCTGACCGTCCAGGACTAACGATCTATCCGATTTATGAATACCTGCTCGCTGGACACAGCCGCGAACTAACCCAAAAAGATTTCAATCTGACCGATGCACAATTCGACGCGGTCAGCAATTACGTCGCCGAACACAAAGAGGAAGTCGAACAGGCTTACGCGAAAATCGTGCAGCGCAGCCAAGAGTTGCAGGCTTATTACGAAGAACAAAACCGCGCACGGCGACTGTTTTCGCCTGACCTGCCCTGGCCTGAAAAAGACAAGTTGCTGCGTCAGGAATATGCTCGCCGAAAAGAAGCCGGCCTGATTCCGAATGCCTGATTGCCAACGATTGAATCCTCATGAAAGAAACGTTGCTGCTTGATGTTCACCTGTCAGATCGCACCCCGTACCTTCAGGCTGGTTTGCGTGAGTTGGGCGTGGATGAGTTGTTCACGCTGGAAATCGTTCGGTTGCGTGATCTCGGACTGCGGGATGATTGCCCGGACGATCAGCTGTGGCGCTTTACTCAGCTTCATCGCATCTGGTTGCTGACCAGCAACCGCAATAGTGATGACGAGACTTCGTTGCAAGCCACTATCAAACGCGAAAATACGCCGGATTGTCTGCCCGTGTTGACGCTCGCACGCCCTGAAGAGTTAGTTTCGGCTGTCTATCGCCAACGTGTTGTCGAACGATTGGTGGAGATTCTCATCGCCCCTGAAATGAATTACGGCGCAGGAAGGATGTTTTTACCGTGAGAACAAATCGCTGGATTGTTTTTTTATTTCTGTTCGCCACATTGCCCTTGATTGACTGGCGCGATGCACTGGCGCAAACGCCACGTCCGAAACTAAATCCCAAATCAACCACCAAACCCGTCATCGGTGCGGCAGGCTATCTGGTCTTGCTGCCGATTGACGACCGCCCCGCCGTCGGTCAATTCGCGCTGATGATCGGACGCATTGCCGACCACGAAGTCAAAATGCCACCGCGCGAGTTGCTCGGTCGTTTCACCCAACCCGGCAACGTAGCCAAACTCGACGAATGGTTGCGCGCGCAGGACTACCGCAAGGTTGACGCGCTGATCGTTTCGCTCGACATGCTTTGTTACGGTGGACTGGTCGCTTCGCGCACGCACGCCGCCAGTGAAGCAAGCGCCTTGCGACAACTCGAATTCTTTCGCTGGTTCAAAAAGCAAAATCCGCGCAAGCCGGTTTATGTGTTCAGCACGATCAAGCGCGTAGCTCCCACGGCAACGGCGCGCACGCGCGGTACGCACGACCAGCTCGCGCGTTGGGCTGAACTTAAAGATCGCGTAGCCAAAACCAACGATCAAAAGTTAGCCGAAGAACTCGCGCGACTCGAAAGCGAATTGCCTCCGTCAGCGATTGCCGATGACTTGGCTGCGCGCAAACGAAATCTCAACGTCAATCTCGCCGCGCTCACGCTCGTCAAACAAAACGTCATCAATGAAATGGTTTTGCTGCAAGACGACGCGCGCGAGTTTGGTTTGCATCGGCAAGATCAGGCACGGCTGCGCGAACGGTTGAAAGAGTTGAAACTTGAAACGCGCGTGCCGATTTATAACGGCGCTGATGAGGGTTCACTCTCGCTGGTAAGCCGCGCGATTCTCGACAAGTACAAAAGCAAGACGCGCATCGCGGTGGTTTACTCGTCTCAAAAGAGCAAAACCGTCATCGCGCCTTACGAAGATCATCCGTTGCAATTCACGGTCGAGAGTCAGATTCGCGCGGCGGGCGGTGTAGTGGCGAAAGACAACGAACCTTTCGACTATCGCTTGTATGTCAATGCGCCCGCCACCGAACGCGCCGAGTTCAACACGTTTGTTGGCAAGTTATTGGCTGAACTCAAGGCGCAACGTCCCGTCGCGTTGGCTGATTTGCTTTTCCCCGCGCCGCATCATTCCGGCGCTGACGAACGATTGATCGAAGCTCTCAAACGCG
>JANNUY010001107.1:0-1491 GCA_031414155.1 Acidobacteriota bacterium | reverse complement strand
TGCGATTCGCATTGCCAAGGAATTCCACAAACGCAACGTCAACGACCAAATTGAGCAGGAGCTAAACCGGGCAGGCAGCGCACAATAAACAGCCACCCCCTGCTGAAACCACATGAGCAAATTGGCTTTCATCTTTCCCGGACAAGGTTCGCAACACACAGGCATGGGCCGCGAACTCGCAGACATCTTCTCGGTCGCACAAGCCACTTTTGCCGAAGCCGATGCGGCGCTGGGCTTTTCTCTTTCACAACTTTGTTTCAACGGGCCGGAAGCAGATTTGCAACTCACAGCGAATACGCAACCCGCGATTTTGACAGCTTCGATTGCGGCCTATCGCGCGTTGACCGAACGCGGCGTGCAACCCGATTTCGTCGCAGGCCACAGCCTGGGCGAATACTCTGCGTTAGTCGCAGCAGGCGCACTGTCGTTGACTGATGCGGTAAAGCTCGTAAGGCAACGCGGCGAATTCATGCAACAGGCCGTTCCCGTTGGCGTAGGCGCAATGGCTGCGATTCTGGGCATTGAAGCCGACGCGGTGCGAGCAGCTTGCGAAACTGCTGCGCAAGGTCAGGTTTGTTCGCCCGCCAATTTCAATACGCCCTTACAAACCGTGATCGCAGGCGACACGGCTGCCGTTGAACGCGCCATCGAAGAATGCAAAGCGCGTGGCGCGCGACGCGCGCTGTTGCTCAAAGTCAGCGCGCCTTTTCATTGCGCGCTGATGATGCCCGCGCAAACGCAAATGCAACCATTGCTCGACGCTGCGAACTTCAATCAACTGCAATTCCCTATCGTTAATAACGTAGACGCTGCGTTGAGCAGTGATGGCGCAATCGCGCGCGAAGCGTTGGTTCGTCAGATTTCATCGTCAGTTCGCTGGACGGAAAGCATCGCGGAGTTGCTCAAACAAGGTGTGACAACCTTCGTCGAAGTCGGGCCGGGCAAAGTGCTGAACGGTTTGGTCAAAGCGATTGCGAAAGATTTCGGTTCCGAAGTGACGTTGCTTAACGTAGAAAATCAGGAGAGCTTGAACGCGACCGCACAGGCGTTGACATCGTCTAAGGCATAACGAAAAATCACCCAGCTTTGAAAGCAATAAACAACGCCAGCAAAGGGGGATTAAATGGATCAGGAATCACAAGAACGTTTTCGCAAGATAGACGAAATGATGCTCAAGTTTGCGACGAATAATCTGGTTATCCAGCAGCAGATTGATAACAACAATATCCTGCTTGACCAGCTTATTAAATCTCAACTGCGGCTCGAAACCTCGACCGAAGAACTCAAAGCCGCAACCGAGGAATCACGGCGCAGAGAATTTCGCCTGGAAGACATCGTCGTTGACCATCAGAAAGTATTACGAAATCACGAAGGGCGCATTAGTCAATTCGAGAAGGCCGCATAACCGATGTTCAATCTCAGCGGACAAATCGCTCTCATCACCGGCGGCTCGCAAGGCATCGGACGCGCCATCGCATTGGCGCTCGCCGA
>JANNUY010001106.1:0-14869 GCA_031414155.1 Acidobacteriota bacterium | reverse complement strand
CAGCGTGATGCGCGGCTTTCTTCCCGCTGCCACGCTGGCTATAGTGTCGGTTATGTCTCGCAAATGTTTTTGGCTCATACTGTTTTTGCTGTGTGCAACCACGGCTTACGCACAGGTTCAGCCCATCACGTCTGGTTACGGCGCGAACGGCAGCTTTACGTCCAGCGAAGCCCGCTTCCCTAGCCCACTTTTCCGCGACAAGGACGTAGTCGTTTATCTTCCGAACTCAAGGGCAAACTCCAAGGCGACTACAGCTTCTCCCGCGCCCGTCATTTTCTTTGCGCCGGGTTTCAGCGTGCAGGAACCCGACACCTATGCGCCGTTGATTCAACATCTGGTGAGTCGCGGTTACGCTGTCGTGTTTTCGCCCTTTCAAATTCTGCTCTTCGATTTGAATGAGCAGAAGCTGCGTTACGACACGATCTGGGCGGGATTTGAAGAAGCCGCAAAACGCTATGGCGGGTCGTTCGATCTCACGCGCGTGGGCTTCATCGGTCACTCGTTCGGTGGCGGCGCTTCGTATGCGATGTTGCAACGCGGCGCGATCGGCAAGGGTTGGGGCAGCAATGGCCTGCTGCTGTTTGCGATGGCTCCGTGGTACGTTTACGAAATCACTGCGCGTCAATTGATTGAGTTCCCTCAACACGCGAAAGTCATTGTGCAGGTTTATGAAAACGACACCGTCTGCGATCACCGCATCGGCAAAGAGATTTACGAACGTGTCAATCTGCCTGCCAGCGAAAAGGATTTTGTTTACCTGCGTAGCGACGCTTATGAAGGCCAACCCCTTGAAGCCACGCACGGCACGCCCGGCGGCGCGACAGCAAATGGGTTGGATTATTACGGCATCTGGCGCTTGCTTGATGCGCTGGCTGATGCCGCG
Organism: Acidobacteriota bacterium; assembly: GCA_031414155.1. Lineage (GTDB taxonomy): Bacteria > Acidobacteriota > Blastocatellia > RBC074 > RBC074 > JACPYM01. Next base: position 13,986 of record JANNUY010001106.1, on the reverse strand, counting down.
TTCAACGGCAATGCTGCGGGCAAAGCTGTGGCGTTAGGCAATGGCAGTGCAGCGCAGCGATTCATGGGCGAATGGCCAAGCGCGAATGGCAAGCCGGGTCGCGCCGTCAAAGAGTCGCTCGCGGGCGATTGCGTCGCGCTCGCACGTACGACGGGTTTTCTTTTCAACTACGATCAAACGATCAACGCGCTCGCCAGTGCATCAGCCGCCAGCTATCAAGTGCGTGTCGCTCCGAATTCAATCGCTGTCGCCTTTGGCAAAGACCTGGCGGCGCAAACTGCTAACGCGACTTCGATGGAATTGCCTACGAAGTTGGGCGGCGTGACCTTGAAGATACGTGACAGCGCCTGTGTCGAACGGCTTGCTCCTTTGTTTTTCGTCTCGCCTGCGCAAATCAATTACCTCATTCCGCCGCAAACGATGACCGGAACCGCGACCATCATAGCGAGTGCAAGTTTGCCCAATAGCAATGGCCCCGCCAGTCAGAACGGAGGGGCTTTCAGCTTGAGTACGATCAACGTATTCAACGTCGCACCGGCTATTTTCACCGCTAACGGCAACGGTCAAGGCGTCGCCGCCGCGCTCGTCTTGCGCATCAAGCCGAGCGGCGAAATCAGTTATGAAGCAGTTAGCCGCTACGACAATGCCACGCAACGTTTTGTCAGCGCGCCGATTGCTCCGGCTTCGACAGGCGAAGCAATCTTTCTCGTACTGTTCGGCACCGGCTGGCGCAATCGTTCCGCGTTAAACAACGTCTCGGCACAAATCGGCGGGCTGCCGATGGAAGTACTTTATGCAAGCGAGCAAGGGCTGACCGGACTCGATCAAATCAACTTGCGCCTCACCCCTCAACTCGCCGGACGCGGCGAACTTGATCTCGACGTCACAGTAGACGGTCTCACCAGCAATACCGTTAAACTGCGCTTTCAATGAAGCTCGCCGGACTGCCCATCAATCCGTTTTTGTTGCCGGTCTATTTAATGGACGTGCCCTCGTAACCGAGCAAGCGACGAATGGGCTGCGGCTGTGATACATTCGCCGCCATCGTTTTCACCACGTAATAACAAAACCCCGAGAAGGAGAAGAGATATGAAACTAACTCAATTTTTTAGCAGCATCACCCTTGCGCTCGTTTGCACATTCGTCGCAGCGAGTTCCAGCGCGCTGGCGCAATCGCAAGCACTGAACGCCCAAATCGAGGGCATCGTCACTGACGCCAATAACGCAGCCATCCCGAACGCGAAAGTTACGGCAGATAACCTGAACACCGGCGCGACCCGCGAAACGGTCAGCGATAGTGGGGGCTTTTATCGCTTGCCGCTGTTGCCGCTCGGCGCTTATCGCGTCACCGCCGAAGCTGCGAGTTTCAAAAAGCTCTCACGCGACGGCATCACGCTGACGACCGGGCAAACCGCCACGATCAACTTGCAACTACAAACTGGTGCCGTCACTGAAACCGTCACCATCACCAGCGATGCGCCCGTCGCCGACATCGCCAAAATTGACGTAGGCCGCGTGATGAACGAAGTCGAAGTCAAAAGCCTGCCGCTCGTGTCGCGTAACCCTTATAACTTCGCGTTGTTGCAAGCCAACGTGACCGGACGCCCGAACGAAGAGTTCGGCGTGCCGCGCATCAACGCGAATGGTTATGCGCGCCGCACCAATTACCAACTTGACGGCAACAACAACACGCAAACCGACCGCGCGGGCATTCGCCTGATGCCGATCTCTGAAGTTTTCGTCAGCGAAGTGCAACTCGTCACGAATGGTTTCTCGGCGGAATTTGGCGGCACGCCCGGCCTGGTGATGAACGCCGTCACGACCGCTGGCACGAACGCCTATCACGGTTCGGGCAGCTATCGCTTTCGCCGGACGCCGTTCTCGGCGCGTCCATTTTTCTTTGGGGGCGTGAATCGCCCGCCCGCCGTGGTTGACGATTTCACCGCAGCCATCGGCGGCCCGATCATCAAAGACAAGTGGCAATTTTTCACGGGCTATGAGCGGGTCAACCGCGATCTGGCGGGCCAGGCAGCGCGCGTCGTGAATATCACCGCCGCCAACCAAACCGCGCTCGTCGTAGCGGGCGTACCGCAAACCGCTTTTGTCGCTTCAATTCCGACTTCGCAAAAGGTGAACTTCTTTATCGTGCGGACGGACTATCAGCTCAACAGCAAGAACAATCTCGTAGGCCGTTACAATGCCTTTCGCAATAAGTCGCCGTTTAACATCGCGGGCGGATTCAACACGCTCGAACGCAGCATTGATTTCGTAGACGCTTCCGATTCCGGCGCAGCGCAGTTGATCTCAACCATCTCAAGCAATGTGCTGAATGAGTTTCGTTATCAGTACGCGCGGCGCAATTCGCAAAACCTATCGAACGATAATTCGGGCAAAGGCATCACGGTCAACATCACGAACGTCGCCAATTTCGGCGCTCCGACCAACGACGTGATTCAACCGTTGCAAGTCTCGAATCAATTCATCAACAACCTGACCGTCACGCGCGGCCAGCATACATTCAAATTCGGCGGCGGATTCAATCGCGTTCACGACTTGCGCCAATCGCGCGTGACGGCGATTTATACCTTCCCCACGCTCGCGGCTTATCTGGCGGCCAAAGCCGGTACGACGCCGCGCGGTTATGCCAACTATGTCGAGACCTTCGGCAACCCTGAAATCACTTATAACTCGGTTTTCTGGCATGGCTTCGCGCAAGACGATTGGAAAGTAACGAGCCGGCTGAAAATCAATTACGGCTTGCGTTATGACTTGTATAACGTGCCGAACGCCGACCCCAGCGCACCGCTCGACCTGTCGCGCAATTTCAACATAGACAAAAACAACATCGCGCCGCGACTGGGCATTGTTTACGGCTTGCGCGAAGGCGACCGCCCGACGGTGATTCGCGCCAGTGCGGGCGTCTATTTTGAAGCTCCGCTCGTAGACATTTATCGCAACGCGCTGCAAAACAGCGGCAGCCCGCGCTTCTTCGGCTTCACACTGACTCCCACTGCGGCGGGCGCTCCGGCGTTTCCGAATACGTTGGGTTCGCTGCCTGCCGGTACGACGTTACCTGCGCAAAGTCCGCAAGCTGTCGCGCCGGATTATCAAAACCTGTCGGCCTTTCACACCAACCTGCAAATCGAACAGGCTTTATCGAATAACTTTTCGGTAACGCTCGGTTACATCCATTCGCGCGGTTCGCACATTCCGGTTTATCGCAACATCAACGTTATCAATCCGACCAGCACACTGGCTGACGGACGTCCGGTGTTTGCTTCAGCGGTGAACGCGACGACGCGGCGCAACCCGCAATTCAACAACATCTTCCTCGTCGAATCCGGCGCGAATTCGACTTACAACGCGGGCGTATTGTCGCTGACCAAACGCTTCAGCAAGGGCTATCAGTTCAGCGCGAATTACACCTGGTCGCACTCGCTGGACGACGCGCCCGAACGCAATCTGGTCGCGTTGACCGAATACTCGCAATCAGACCCGACCAATCGGCGGCGCGATTACGGCAATTCCGCCGCCGATCAACGGCATACGTTTGTCACAAGTTTCGTCGCCAAACCGGTCGTCGAAGTGAGCAGCAAAGGGCTGAATTACTTTCTAAATCACAACCAGTTCAGCACCATCGTCACGGCGAACAGCGGCGAAGTCTTCAACATCGTCGCCAACCGCGACCTCAACGTTGACGGCATCAACGGCTCTGATCGGCCTTTATTCATTGGCCGCAACACGGGTCGCACGCCAAAGCAATACAACTGGGACTTCCGCTATGCGCGCATCGTCAAGCTGACCGAACGCTTCAACGTCGAAGTCTTCGGCGAATTCGTGAACCTGTGGAATCGCAACAGCATCTTCTCGCTCAACGGCACAGTGACGACCGATGTGCTGGGACAGATTCTCGACGGCACGACGGTGACGAATACGCTGCCGAACTTCCGCACGCGCGTAGGCGCTGCGCCCTCGTCGCTGGATAGTCGGCAGTTTCAACTTGGCTTTAAGCTGAACTTTTAGGCTGCGCGCCAACTGATGCCGCAGTGAATCTGCCATTCTCCATTCTTCATTCTCAATTCTTTTGCAAAGAACAGCTTGTCTCTTGCAAAAGAATGAGGAATGAAGAATGGAGAATGCTTTCCTTCAAAAAGAGTGGTTTATGACCGAAGACCAAGAGCAAAAACCGAATCCCGTTCGTGACAAAGCCTTCGCTTTCGCGTTGCGGATCGTCAGGCTTTACAAATATCTGACGAATGAAAAGAAGGAATACGGGTTGAGCAAATACCTGCTCCACGACGGAACGAACATCGGCGCGTTCGTCGAATCGGCGCAAAAGTCTCCTGATCGCGGCAATTTTCGTCACGAAATGAGCATCGCTTTGCAGCACGCGAGTAAGAGCCAATACTGGTTAAAGCTGCTGTTGGAAGGCGAGTATTTAGCGCCAGCGGAATTCGACTCAATGTTCAAAGACTCTGACGAATTGATCAGCCTGCTCACTTCCACCGTGAAAACGTCAAATCGTCCTTATCAATCCTAACCCTGAGAAATTTACGAATACGACCAATGGCTTCCTCAAAACCACCAACCACACCGAAATTCCCTGCGCCCATTTATAAAGAAACTGTCCTCACGCACATTTTTGCTGACGGACAAAAACACTTGCTCGAACCGCTGCTGCATATTCATTACGCGCATTGCGTGATGCTCGCCAAACAACGAATTCTCACACGCACCGAAGCCAAAACCATTTTGCGCGGACTCGACAAACTCAATCGCACGAAAATCGCCAACGCCAAATATGACGGCTCAGTCGAAGACCTTTATTTTTATGTAGAGCGCGAACTCTGCGACCTGATCGGCGAAGAGATCGCGGGCAAGTTGCACATCGCGCGTAGCCGCAATGACATTGACGTAACCCTCTATCGCATGAAATTGCGCGGCGAGATTTTGGCGTTGCTGGATGATTACGGCGCGTTGCGCGTGGCGTTGATGACACTGGCGAAAAAACATCTCACGACCGTGATGCCAGCGCATACGCATACGCAACCCGCGCAGCCGACGACGCTGGCACATTACCTGTGCGCGGCGCTCGAATTCGTCAGCCGCGATGTCGTGCGCTTGCAGGCGGCTTATGCCAACGTCAATCGCAATCCGCTCGGAGCTTGCGCCATCACGACGACGGGTTTCCCGATTAAACGCGAAACGACCGCATTACTATTGGGCTTTGAGGGACTTGTCGAGAATTCTTATTACGCGGTGGGCGGGATTGATTACCTGCTTGAGACGATGAGCGCGGTGGCTACGGCAGCGGTTTCATTAGGCAAATTCACGCAGGATTTGTTGCTGTGGGCGACGCAGGAATTTTCATTCATTACGTTGAATGACGGCTTCGTGCAAACGAGTTCGATCATGCCGCAAAAGCGCAATCCCGTCGCGCTCGAACACGTGCGCATCCAACTCAGCAAGGCGTTCGGACAAGCCCAAGCCGTGATGACGACCGCGCACAACACGCCGTTTGGCGACATCAACGATTCTGAAGACCCGTTGCAACCGCTGGTTTATCAAACCTTCAGCGATGCGCGGCGTGCCGTGCGCTTGCTGGCGGGCGCGCTCGACGCCGTGGTGGTAAACAAAGGAGCCTTAAAACAAAAAGCTGCGGGCAGCTTTCTCACGATGACCGAATTGGCCGACACGCTGGTAAGAAAAGAAGGGCTGAGTTTCAAGCTCGCGCATCGCATCTTAGCCCAAACCGCCAAACGCATGCCGAACGCGCAAGTCACGCACGAGCAGATTGTTACAACATTGCAAGACATCGCACTAGCTCTGTTGGGCAAGCCGCTCAAGTCGAAACGCGCCGAACTCTTGCGGAGCCTGTCGCCCTTGAATTTCGTGCAAGTGCGCACGGTCATCGGCGGCCCGGCACCCAAAACCGTCGCGCAATTTCTCAAACGCCAAACTATCCAGGCTCGTCAGGCGCAACGCTGGCTCAACGCCAAAAAAACTTTACTCGCCAATTTCCCAATGAAAATTGGGCTGGCGCGCAAGCAATTAAACTAATCAGTTGAACCAAATTCGATAGCCATTTACGAGTTGCGGCTACCATTTTCATCAGGCGCGTTTGCGCAACACGCTTTGCAAGCCTTCGGGCGTGAGATCAACCATCACTTCGGCGTGCGAGAGTCGTCCGAAATGATCAAACGCAGCCTGCTCCAACGCGGCTACGAGATTGGCGTGCAAGCCGCGCGCGCCCGTGCCGCGTTTCTGGCTGCGTTCGATCAAGTATTCAATCGCGCGGTCACTCACCGAAAGTTGCAACCCTTCAATAGCGAACTCGCGGACGAATTGCGGCAGGATGTTGTCGCACAAGATCAATCGCAAAGTCGCAGCATCCAGCGGATGAAAGCGTACGATGCGACCAAAGCGTCCCATCAGTTCGGGCATAAAACCGTAGCGTTGAAAGCTCTCGATCTCTTCCAGCACCGGCGCGTCAGTGTTCGCCGACGCCTCGCCGAAGCCTATGCCCTTGTTTTGTTTTTTGAGGATCGAATCCATGCCCGAAAAAGTGCCGCAGGCAATAAACGGCAAGTCGCGCGTCGAAAGCGGCGCGCGTGAGCCGAAGGCGGAATGGCCGAAATCCATCGGAACCATGACTTCGGTGCCTTCCAACAACTTGAGCATTTCGCGTTGCACGCCGTAACCCGAAACGTCTTTCGTCGTGCCTTCGCCCGAAAAGCGCGCGTTGCTGGTTGACGAAGCCAGTTTGTCGAATTCGTCGAGACAGACGACGCCGCATTGCGCCATATAGAGATTGTGTTCCGCCGCAAACACCAGCCGCGTCAATATCGTGTGAATGTCGTCGCCGACGTATCCCGCTTCGGTAAAACTGGTCACGTCCACAATCAACGTGGGCAGTTGGAAAACCTGTTTGAAAAGCGATTCGACCAGAAAGGTTTTGCCGCAACCCGTTGGCCCTACGAGCAAGGTGTTTTGCTTGGGCGGCAAGTTGATGCGCTCTTCGCCTTCGACGTGCAAGCGTTTCAGGCGGCGTATGTGCCGATAGGCCATCAACGACAAGGCGCGGCGCGGTTCGTCTTGTCCTTTGTAACCGAGTTCGCCCAGCTTCTCGAAAATTTCGGGCGGCGCGATCAACGGCAGGGCGGCGACGAATTCGATCATCTCGTTTTTTTGCCGCTCGTCGTGTTCCGCGATGGCTTCGATTTCCTCTTCGGCAGATAGCATGTCGAGCGGACTCGTCACGCCCGGCCACAACCCCGCCGCGTCAACTTCTTCGTCGTCCCAGCCGAACACGTCGTTGTGATCGAAATCAGGCTCGTCATCGTTTGCTGCTTTGCGAGGCGGCGGCGGCACATCCGGCAATTCAGTGTCGGCGCGCGCTTCATTTTCGTCGTTAAAGGGATCGGTTGGGTGATTCAAGCTGCGCCTCCTGGGTAAAGCATTCTGTTAGTCATTGATGGAATCATTTGGCGTAACGCCACAGCCACCGCATTCTAACGCAAAGACGCGAAAGCGCCACTCTAGGAACCACGAAACTGCGCTGTACATCGGCTTCTGCCATCCGCTACACTCCGGCGCGTTTCTCCCACGACGCCCTTATTTACTGACTCTTTGGTTTGATCCCTTTGTTTGAATTTGATTGCCGATGTTGAATTTATTTCTCACTCGTTTTTTGGTTATTAGTGTTTTGGTCGGCGCGTTGGCGAGTTGTTCTAATCCCCAAAAGAACAAACTCGACTACCTCGCGCGCGGGCAGGAATACCTCAAGTCACAGCTTTATCAGGAAGCCAGCCTCGAATTTCGCAACGCGCTGCAAATTGATCGCAATCTGGCTGAAGCACAATTCGGTTTAGGTGAAACCTTGCTCGCACAAGGCAACTTGCAGGAAGCCGCCGACCGTTTTTTGCAAGCCGCGAAGCTTGATCAAAAAAATATCACCGCGCGGTTGCGCCTCGGACAAATGCTTTTGCAATACACTCGCGTAGGCCGCGCAATGGACGACGCCACCAAAGAGGCCGAACGGTTGGCCAATGAAGTCTTGATGCAAGACGCCAACAACCCCGAAGCCATCATCCTGTTGTCAGACATTCGCGTACTGCAAAAACGCTATGAAGAAGCGAAGGAAGAACTCGACCGCGCCATTCGCTTGAACCCCACGCGCGCTGAACCCGCCGTCGCGTTGGCGCGCTATTACGACCGCCGCGCGAGCGAGTTGCCTCCGGCAGAAACGGCTAAACTCAAAGCCCAGGCCGATGCCGCGTTCAAAGACGGGCTGGCGAAAAACCCTAAATCGGCCTTGGTACGATTGGCCTATGGCGATTTTCTTTATTCGAATCGCCGCATCGCCGATGCCGAACAACAGTTGCAACAAGCTTATGTCAACGACCCGAAAAACCGGCTCGTGCTCGTCGCATTGCGCCGCTTTTACGAAAACATGTTTCGTTATGACGAAGCCGAAAAGTATTTAGCCAAACAGATCGAATTCGAGCGCGACAAGAATTCAGGCCGCGCGCAAATCATTGACCTGCACGCGCGCGCCGGACGCAATGCGCAAGCCATCTCCGAATACCAACAACTGCTGAAAGACCAGCCCGACTTCCTGCGCGGTTACGCGCGGCTGGCCGAGCTATTACTGGCTGAAGGCCGTCCGCAAGAAGCTAAACAACAACTCGAAATCGCGCTCGCCCGCAACAAGATTGACACCGACGCGCTGCTCGTACGCGGACGCATTCGCACCATCGAAGGCAACTTCCGCGAAGCCGTGATTGACCTCGAATCTGCCCTGCGGCTCGAACCCGCCATGCCCGCCGCGTTGTATTACACCGCCGACGCGCACTTGCAGAACAACGACCCCGTGCGCGCGCGTTCGCTGGTCAACACGTTGCTCGGTTATTACCCGCGCCATCCGATGGGGTTGATGATGTTGATTCGCATTCAACTCAATCAGAACAAACCCAACGAAGCGACTGACACTGCGCAACAATTGCTGAGCTCGCTCGCGCAACTCAAAACCAACGACACCGACTTTGAAGCAACGCGCATGCCGGTCGAAGCCTTGAAAGATTTAGAGAGCAAGGCTTACACGGCGCGCGCCGTCTCACATATGCAGGCGCGTAATTACGCTGCCGCGCAAAGCGACTTGCAGCGCGCCATCGAAACCGACCCGCGCGCCGCCGAACCGCACATGAATCTGGCGACGATTCATCTCATTCAAAACAACGCCGCTGCCGCGCAAATCGAAGTCGAAAAGGCCGTCACGCTCGCGCCCAGCAGCCCCACCGCCGTCGCCCTGCTCGCCGACGTAGCCTTGCGCCAACACAATTACGCCGCGACGATTACCAAGCTCGACACGCTGGCTGACAAACACGACCGCGCCAATCTGCTCTTTCAAAAAGCGCGGCTTTACGAAATGCAGGGCGACACAGCGCAAACCGAATCCTCTCTGCGCCAAACCATCGAAGCCGACCCGAATTACCTCAACGCTTATTTTATGTTGAGTGATTTTTATAAACGGCAGAACCTTTACGAAAAAGCCATCAGCGAATTGCAAGCCATTATCCAAAGCAATCGCCAGGCGCAACAAACCGGACAAGCTCATCTGATGATCGGCCTGCTCGAAGAAAGCCGAGGCCATTACAACGAAGCCGTGACGAATTACCAAAAGGCGCTGAGTTACGACAACCGTACGCTGGCCGCCGGCATTTCCTATAACAATCTCGCATGGCTTTACGCCGACAAGAATCTCGGTAACATTGACCAAGCCACTGAACACGCCCAACGCGCCGTAGCCATTTCACAAGAAGCCAGTTTTTACGACACGCTAGGTTACGTTTTCTTCCGCAAAGGCCAGCACGCCATCGCCGTCGAACAATTTAACCGCGCCATCGAACGCCGTCCGCGCCAAGCCGGTTATTACCTGCACCTCGCGCGGGCGCTGCGCGAAAACAACAACGCCCCGCAAGCCCGACAGGCTTATGCGAAAGCGATTCAATTAGCCGCACAGTTGGGAGGATTGAGCGCAGCCGATGTGAACGGCGCGAAAGCTGAGATGGCTGCGTTGCCAAGAGCGTAAAAATTATCGTTGAAATCAGGTAGCGCGTTTGCGCTTTCGTGCAGGTGGAGTTTTCTGTTTTTGAGGAAATAGTTTCTCTTCGATCAGGTCTTGCCGAAGCGCGATGCGGTGAGGCAGGTTGATTTCAAGCACAGCTATGGTCGCGCGCCCAATGGCAGTAAGACCTGTCAATTGCGCCCCATCCCACGTTAAATGTTCTTGCCACTTGTGACGGCGCGGATGAAACAGCCTTACGATGCGCCCGGTAATTGGATCACGCCCAGCAATGTTCGGCCCTTTATGGTTGTTGCAAAGAAAACACGCGAGCGCCAAATTCTGCGCCGTCGTTGGGCCTTTGTGTTTGCGCGCAATGATGTGATCAATCTGAAAGGGCAGGTCGTCATATTCCTGCGGCATCTGGCAATATTCACAGGCGGACTGCGCGCGACGCCAAATCAGACTTGCAAGCTGAGAGTTCATAGCCAGAATCAATGAGCGGCGCGTTTTTTCTTCAGCGACTTGCGGGCTTTGGATTTCAATAACGACAGCACATGACCTACGCGCTCGTAATTATCCATCTCAATTTGTTCTTCGAGGGTGAGGGTACCTTCGCGCGCTTTTTCCGCCAATTCCTGCATACGGTCAATGTCTGTTTGAGGAAACCGCAGATCAAGCAGGTATTGAGCTACCGCTGACGAAGGAGCCGCACTCACGGGATCAAGGAGCCGTTCCCAAAGCGTCGCTTCGCTGATGCTAATCGCCGGAGCTTCTTGAAACTGTTTTTTTGATGAGTATTGCTTTGCTTCTCTCATAAATGAATTTTATCCGGTGCGAAAAGCCACAATGTACCATTCACTTCGTCAGGGCACGATCTTCACGTCTGAATCGAACATCCGATAGCCGCGAAACTCAATCGTATTGCGCGAATAAAAGCGCTGTTCGTCTTGCCCCATCAGCACTTCAGCAGAAATCGGCAGCAAGAACTTGATGTCGGCGACAATCGTCACCCAATCATAATCAACCGCGCTTTCAGCCAATGTGATGGGGAAGCCGCGTTGAACGTCTACGGCGGATTGCTCAAGTCGCAGCACACGCGCGGTGGCGGTCTCGATCCAGACTGTGCCTTCATACGCCGTCGTCACGGTACGCCCGCTGGTCGTGTCAGTGAGCTTAAAGTTGGAATTGCCTTTCTTCACCTTGTAATCAAACACCGTCGTTGCTTTTCCGCGCAGCGTTTCTTTTTTGATCTCTTTGAATTCCGCGCGCGATTGCGGCGCAAACAAAGCGCCCAGCCTATCGCCGAACTCGCCCGTCGAAGTCGCGCCGCCTACGTTGCTGTAACTGAGGGTCGTGTCCTTTCCGTTCTTCTTCATCAGCTTGAACTTCTCGCCGCTTTTTTCGTGATAAGACATTTCGACTTCGAGCTTGTCTTCGTCTTTCCAGTCTTTCTGATCGGGCTGGCGCACTGATCGCGTGACGAATTGATTGACGATGAAGTTGGGCAGTTCTTCAAGGTAATCAGCGGCATGCTCGCCTGCCTGTTCCCACAAAGACATTTTGGCTAACGCGGCTGCGCGCGCGGTGCGGCGTTCTTCTTCAGACGGTTCAGGCTTTGATTCGGGTGCAGCCGCAGGCTTTTCTTGAGCAGGCAATGGTGGACGTTCAACCGCCGCAGGTTCTTCCGCTTTCGATTGAGACTCGGCGGCATTTGCGGCGGCTCGTCGCAGAGACGTAATCAAAAACTCGCGCGCGCCTGCCTGACGAAATTCATCGAGTGTCTTTTCGTCCAGTTTGAAAGCGATGCCGCGTTGCGCGATTTCGCCTGCCAGATCACCTTGTTCATAGCGTTGCCCTGCGATGGGCTTCAGCCGCCGTAACAACTCATCTTTGGTAAAAGGCGCTTGTTGATCTTGCGCTAGGGCTGCGATGCTGATGACGCAGCCGATGAGCAACCCCAGCGTACAACTGACGAATGGTTGACGCATCATCGCACTCCCAATAATTCCACCTCGAAGATCAGCGTCGAATTCGCCGGAATCGGTCCATTGGGGAGTGGACCGTAACCCAGCGTGGGCGGAACGACTAACTTTCGTTTTCCACCTATTTTCATGCTCATCACACCTTCGTCCCAACCTTGAATAACTCGGCCAACCCCAATCGCAAAGTCAATTGGCCCGCCGTGGTCATATGAGCTATCGAATTTCGTGCCATCCACCAGCCAGCCGGTGTAATGCACTTTAATGGTTTGCCCCGGCTTAGGGCTTTCGCCCGTGCCTTCCACAATGTCTTCGTATTGCAATCCTGATTGTGTTGTCACTGCTTTTGGTCCTTTGAGTTTGATTTTGGTAATTGGCGCGGTTTGCCACGACACGACTTGCCAGCCTTTTGCGCGGCGCTGCCAAACGGTGAGTTGATAATGGCTGGCAAGTTTACGTTCGCCAGCAAAATAGTGTGCGTTGCTGTTAACGATGGCGGTGGAGCCATAAACCCGCAGCTTAAATTCATCCGTAGTAATTTTGGTAAAAGGCAGTCCGGCTTTGCCCATCGCCAAGACATCGGCCTTTTTAAGCATCGAACCATCTTCATTGCCAGCCAAGAAATCGTCGGCATAAAGATTGGTTAGCGTAGCCGTGTCTTTCTCAATCATGGCTTTGATCCAAGCGGTTTCGCGTTTGCGGATTTCTGTTTCAATTCCACCTGAAGGGGCTGCGGCTTTGCCAGTTCTGACCGGACGTTTGGTTTGTGCGCTGACAGCGACAGCGCATAGACATAGAAAAAAGACGACGAAAAGTTTGCGAGTCAAGTGATTGCTCCTGTTCGATTGGGTTATGATGATGGCGCGGCATTACGCGACGCCGCGAACCATAACAACCCAACCTTATCGAGACAAGCCCCCAAACGGCTGAAGCACAAACTATGAAAAAACGATTCACCCGTCGCACCTTCCTGAAAAGCGCGCCCGTAGTGGTTGGCGCGGCTACGCAATTAGATGGCTTAACGATAGCAGCGCAACAACCCGCCGCGCCGCTCGCGCAGCGCATTACCCAAGACCATCTTAAAGCCGCCGAACAAATCATCGGCGTGGATTTCACCGACGCGCACGAAGCGATGGCTTTAAGCAACGTCAATCGCAACCTCGGCAGTTATGAAGGCTTGCGCAAACTCAATGTGCCGCTCGACACCGAACCCGCAACGGCCTTTCATCCAGCCTTGCCCGGCAAAAAGTTCGCGCGGCAAAAAGCCATGACGAAAGCTAAGCCCAGCAACGTCACTTTGCCTGTATTCAAATCCGCTGAAGACCTCGCCTTTGCCACGCTGGCGCAACTGGCTGAACTCGTGCGCACGCGCAAAGTCACTTCGACAGAACTCACCAAAATGTATCTGGCGCGGCTCAAGCAATACGGCCCGAAGCTGCTGTGCGTCGTGACTCTTACCGAAGAACTAGCCTTGCAACAAGCCGCCGCCGCCGACAACGAAATCAAAGCGGGCAAATATCGCGGGCCGTTGCACGGCATTCCGTGCGGCGTTAAAGATTTGTTTGCCACCAAAGGCATCAAGACCACGTGGGGCGCTGAACCGTTCCGCGAACAAATGATTGATTACGACTCAACCGTGGTTGAACGTTTGCGCGCGGCGGGCGCGGTGCTATGCGCCAAACTTTCCATGGGCGCATTGGCATTGGGCGGACGGTGGTTCGGCGGAATGACACGCAATCCTTGGCAGCCTGAAGAAACACAAGTCGGTTCAAGCGGTTCGTCAGCGGGTTCGGCATCGGCGACATCAGCGGGTTTGGTAGGCTTTGCGATTGGCACTGAAACGCTCGGTTCCATCGTCTCGCCTTCGTCGCGTTGTGGCGTAGCCGGTTTGCGTCCGACCTATGGACGCATTAGTCGTTACGGCGCGATGGGCTTGAGTTG
>JANNUY010001105.1:0-2378 GCA_031414155.1 Acidobacteriota bacterium | reverse complement strand
ATCGTGTTGGGTTTAACGGTCGCGGTGATTGCGCGTTACTTTTTGGTGAGCAAGCTCAACTGGAAGATCGAACTGGAAATAGGTTACGTTTTGTATACCTGCATCGGCGGATTGTTGAGCGGCTTGCTGGGTGCGCTTTATCCGGCGCTGCGCGCGGCGCGGCTCGATCCGGTTGAGGCGTTGAGTTACGAATAAGGCAGTTATCGGGTGTCAGTTGTCAGTTGTCGGTAGTTAGCATGAGGTCATGGCGTTGGCTTCGCGCTGATTACCGATTTTGTTTTTGTGACAACCGACAACTGACAACTGACAACTTATGAAACGTTGGCTCGCTATCATTGCGGCTTTGATCGGTTTGGGCTTGTTTGCTTATGTTTTACGGCAAACAGGATTGAACGCCATTGCGGGGGAAGTGCGTAAGGTGGGCGCAGGCTTCGGCTTGATCCTGTTGCTGTCGGCGCTGCGTTACGTTTCGCGTACTGGCGCGTGGCTCGCTTGTATGACACCTATCGAACGCACGGTCGGCTTCTGGCAGTTGCTGCGTGCGCGACTGGCGGGCGAGGCGGTAGGCGACCTGACCTTCGGCCCGTTAGTGGCTGAACCATTACGACTGGTAGCGCTGGGCGACCGGCTCACGACGAAAGCAGGCGTGTCTTCACTCGCCGTAGAAAACGTGGCTTATACCGTCACGAGCGGCTTGATGGTGTTGTCCGGTGGGGTCGCATTGCTCGCCGAGTTCGGCTTGCAGGATTCGTTGAAACAGGCGGTTTACGTCGCGGTGGCGGTCGTGGCGGCGTTGAGCTTGCCCATTGTGTTTGTCATCGCGCGCCGGTGGAAGCTGGCTTCAAAAATGGCGAGTTGGGCGACACAACGATTCATTAGCTACGGTAATTTGCGTGATGAGTTAGCTAAACAGATTGGCGAACTCAGCGAGTTGGAAGATTACGTATTCGATTTTTACGCCCGCCGCCGCCGCGATTTTATCGCGCTGTTGCTGTGCGAAACGCTTTTTCACATGGGCGGCATCGCTGAGATATTTACTACGCTGACGCTGTTAGGAGCGCCAGTGAGTTTGGCTACAGCATTTATGCTCGAATCGCTCAATCGTGCCTTGAATATCGCGTTTATGTTCGTGCCTGCGTTGGTGGGCGTAGACGAACTCGGCACGGGTTTTGTCACTGCTGCACTTGGACTCGGCCAAACGCCGGGCGTAACGCTCGCCGTGATTCGCAAAATCAGAATGTTTTGCTGGATTGGTGTCGGGCTCGCTTTTTTATTCGGAAATCAAAAGGTAAAAGCGAAGAAAACGCCTGCGCCCTGACGATGCGAGAATGTGCTTGGCATTACCTTTGACACCCTGTTGATTACGCAAAATGCGCTTTGACATGGTTTGGCAGGCTCCTTACACTCACCGTTCGATTTTGTTGATAGGGACACACCTGCATTGGAACAAACCGCCCATAAACGACCGCTGATCGGCGTCACGACGCGGTTGGATGTCAAAAAAGATAATTTCTATTTGCGCCGATTTTACGCCGAAGCGTTGGAAGCTGCGGGCGCAACGCCGGTTTACCTTCCGTTGATTCCGAACCGCGAATATCTCGGCGCGCTGATCGAACGGATGGATGGATTGCTGTTGTCAGGCAGCGGCAGCGACCTCGACCCGGCGCATTACGGTGAAGAGCCGCTGCCGCGACTTGGGCCGGTCGTAGCCGAACGCGATAGCTGCGATTTGCTGCTGCTGGATATGGCTGAGAAACGCAAGATGCCGGTGCTGGCAATTTGTTTCGGCTTGCAATCATTGAACGTAGCGCGCGGCGGTTCACTCTATCAAGACCTTGAATCGCAAGTGCCGGGCGCGCTCAAGCACGAGCAGGGCATTCCGGCGAATCGGCCTTCGCATTTCGTCGCGCTCGAAGCCGATGCGCAACTCGCGCAATGGGCGGGCAATCTTTCGGTGCGCGTTAACAGCAGCCATCATCAGGCCATCAAAGACATAGGCCGCGACCTGCGTGTCGTAGCGCGCGCCTCTGACGGCGTGATCGAAGCCGTCGAAGACCCGCGGCCTGACCGTTTCGTCATCGGCGTGCAGTGGCATCCTGAAATCGGTTGGGAACGCGACCAGTTTTCGCAGGCGATTTTTGCGCGCTTCGTGGCTGCGTCCAGCCAATGGTCAGCTTCTTTAGGAGGCAAAGACCATTGGTCGGTGATGAGCCAGCCCGAAGAAACAGAATTTACCCCCGACTTTAATAGATGAACAAGCAAGACAAGCTCACCATCGCGTTGCTTTCGACGACGCATTTCATACTCGACTCTTATTCGAGCTTTATCTTTCCGTTGCTGCCTTTGCTTGCTACGAAGTTGAGCTTGACGCCTGCGCA
>JANNUY010001104.1:0-1413 GCA_031414155.1 Acidobacteriota bacterium | reverse complement strand
GTGAGCAAACGGCGCGCGGCTTCGGGGTTCTTGTCGAACTCTTCGCTGAGGCTGTCGGCTTTGACGCGGATGTTGCTGATGCCCGATTGATCGCTGACGAGGAAGCGCGTCTCGTTGCCTACGGCTTCGGGGTTGATGTGTTCGTAAGTCGCTTTGGCTTTCATCACCGCCGAAACGTGTATGCCGCCTTTGTGCGCGAAGGCCGAACGGCCCACGAATGCGGCGCGCTCGTTGGGCACGAGGTTAGCGACTTCGTTGATATAACGGCTGGTGTAAGTCAGCAGCTTTAGCTTGTCGTCAGGCAGGCAGCGGCGATTCATCTTGAGCTCGAGATTCGGAATCACCGAGCAGAGATTGGCGTTGCCGCAACGTTCGCCGTACCCATTCATCACACCTTGCACATGCGTTGCGCCGGCTTCGACGGCGGCGAGCGAATTGGCGACGGCGAGTTCGCTGTCGTTGTGGCAATGGATGCCGATGCGTACCTGCGGGATTCGGTTTTTTACTAAAGCCACGACTTCGGCAATGCGTTCGGGCAGCGCGCCGCCGTTGGTGTCGCACAGGATGATCGTTTCGGCTCCGGCTTTGGCGGCTGACGCCAGCGTATCGAGCGCGTATTCGGCATTAGCGCGAAAGCCGTCGAAGAAATGTTCAGCGTCATAAAACACGCGGCGTCCGCATGATTTCAGGTGGCTGACGGTGTCGGCAATCATGCGCAGGTTTTCTTCGAGCGTAGTCTTGAGAGCTACGTCAACGTGAAAGTCCCACGACTTGCCGAAGATCGTGACGATGGGCGTTTGGGCGGCGAGCAAGCCTTGCACGATGGTGTCATCGGCGGCGTGTCCGTTCGCGCGGCGCGTGCTTCCGAACGCGGCGAACGCAGCCTGATTGAGTTGCAACGATTTGGCGCGCTCAAAAAACTCGACGTCTTTGGGGTTCGCGCCAGGCCAGCCGCCTTCGATGTAAGTCACGCCGAGCGCATCAAGCGCACGCGCGATTTTGATCTTGTCTTCAACGCTGTAAGCCAAGCCTTCGCCTTGCGCGCCATCGCGTAAGGTCGTGTCGTAAATTTCTACCCAGTTGTCTTTCATCACCTTGTTCTCAGTTCGTCATCGTCGAGCGGTGTCCTGTCCAAATTGTGATGCGTGTGACCGTATGCCATGTAGTAGGTATCGCCCGGCACCATAGGCAGAAAGCGTAACTCGTGCTTTTGTAAATCAGGCTCGACGCCTAACTCCTCCATCGGAATCACGCCCAGCAACGGGTCGTCGTCGCCTGGTAGTTCGAGGCATTGAAATACGCCGACACGATCACCAATTTGGAGCTTGGCATCTTGAAAAACGTAAGCGCGTTGATAGCCCGCTGCCGTTCTTGCCAATACCTCTTTTAAGGGTTCTAGGCCGAGTTCTTGCA
>JANNUY010001103.1:0-2261 GCA_031414155.1 Acidobacteriota bacterium | reverse complement strand
TGCACCGCTGCGAGCAATAACTGTTTGAGCATCGGTAATGGGCAGTTCATTCCTACGAATGGAACGCTTTTCACGACGGTCAACGATTTCATTCGTTTCAATCAATATCTCGGTCGCGTAGATCACTCCTTCAACGAAGGCAAAGACAAACTTTATACGCGCTACATTTTTGAGAATCAGGCTGATAACAACGGCGGTTCGAGCGGATCGGTTGCGCAAGCCGGACTGGGGCGCGTGATGCGCGGGATGAAAGGCGCTTATGCGGGCAAGTTTTCGAATACGAATATCGGCTACACGAAAGTGATGAATCGCGCGGTCAACGATGCGCGCTTCGCCTTTCAAACGATCTCGACCAATCGCGGCAATGACGACGCGCTGATTCCGCAAATCACGGTGACGGGTTTCACGGCGGGCTGGGGCGATTTCTTTAACAGCGCGACCAAGATTCGCACGTATGAGATACGCGATGTCTTGGTGTTGGATCGCGGCAAACATTCGTTGCGCGTCGGCGGTGAATATCGTCGCTTGTTCAAGGGCTTATCCATCGCCGCGCCCGATGCGGGGACGTATGCGTTCACGAGCATCGCCAGCTTCATCGCCGACCAACCCTTTCGCCAAACGCTGACGGTGAATCCGAACACGGGCGAACGCACGAACTTTCCGCGCTATTTCGTCCAGCACGAAACCGGTTTTTTCTTTCAGGACGATTGGAAGGTTTCGTCAAAGCTGAATGTGAATCTGGGCTTGCGCCATGACTTTTTCGGCACGGTGAGCGAACGCGAAGGCCGCTTATCGTCTTTGGTTTTAGGCACGGGCAATAATTTCCGTGAACGTTTAGCGACAGCGAGTCTGACGCGCGTCACTCGTTTGTATGCGCCGCAGAAAACCAATTTCTCGCCCCGCATTGGCTTGGCTTTCGACCCGTTCGGCGATGGCAAGTCGGCGATTCGTGCGGGTTTCAGTTTGGCGTTTCAGCCGCATCACGGCCAATCAATTTCGGGCGCACGCGCCTTGCCGCCCGATGCGTTACAAGGAGTAGTGCAGCCTTCGAACCGCATCGGCACGCGCATCCTTTACGGCATTCCCGTACCTTTCAATTCAGATTTCGCGCGCGGCTTGAATGCGCAAGGCGGCGTCAATACGCCTGCCGGACAGAGCGCGATTCGTCCGACGGGCTTTGTCGTGAACCCCACGATTAAGACGCAATACAGCGAGAGCTGGTTCTTGAATCTGCAACGCGAGATCGGCCACGGCTGGATTGTTGAAGCCGGTTATAACGGCACGCGCGGCGTCAATCTCGAACGCATTGACGACGTGAATCGTTTCGCGGGCGATTTGCTCGACGGGCGCGAAGACCGCATCAATCCGAATTTCAGCACGCTGCTGTTTGTTACCAACGGCGTAGATTCGAGCTATCACGCGGCGACGTTAGAAGTGCGCCGCAACCTGTCGAAGCAGTTTTCGGTGCAAGCCAATTACCGTTTCTCGAAATGGTTGGATACTTCGTCAGACACTTCGACGGGGCAGTTCGCCGATAACTCAGAGCCAGGCAAAGGCGCAGTGGATATTGACTGTTTGCGCTGCGAACGCGGACGTTCGCTGTTCGACATTCCGCATCGGTTCTCGACTCAATTGATGTGGTTGCCCAACGTGACGCGCGGCGGCAAGTGGCTCGGTGCGATTGCGAACGACTGGCAAGTCGCTGCGATTTTCGCCAAGCAATCAGGTCGTCCGTTCTCGGTTTGGAACGGAGCGGCCTCGACGGCGGGCGGCGATTACAACCGCGACGGCGGCGGCGGCGCAGTCGGCGGCGGATTCTATGATCGCCCGAATGCTCCGGCGGCGGGCGCGGTGGCTTCGTCATTCAGTCGGAACGATTTTCTCAAAGGTCTTTTCCCCGCAAGCATTTTCCCCGCGCCGGCGGCGGGTACGTCAGGCTCGCTCGGACGCAATACGTTTCGCGGGCCGAGTTATACGGCGCTCGATTTGTCATTGGCGCGCACCTTCAAAGTTCTCGAAGGCAAGCAACTGCAACTGCGCGTCGAAGGCTTCAATGTTTTGAACAATGTGAATCTCTATCTGCCCAACGCAGATTTGTCATTGGCGAATTTCGGCAAGTCTACGTTGGCGTTTGACGCGCGCACGGTGCAGTTGGGCGCGCGGTTTATTTTTTAGCACGCGACTGATTACGTCCGGCAGGGAAACGTACTGGCATTTTCCATTCTCAATGATCCATTTTTCATTTTTGACAGAGAAAACAT
>JANNUY010001102.1:0-2058 GCA_031414155.1 Acidobacteriota bacterium | reverse complement strand
TATCGGTTTTGATGAGCTACGCACCGCGCTGGCGACTTTCGGCAACTTCAACGTCAAAACTTGGCAGAAAATGCTTCAGGTTTTGTCCTGTACTTAGGCTGTGAGGTTAATCCAAATAAATGCTGAGTTAGTAGGTTCAGTGCCGGGAATGGAGGAAGAAGAACGCAAACTTTATGACGCACTGCCGCCGCAGAGTGAGACGAACACAGGCCCACCAACAACGAAAACGGCAGAGGCTGCACAAGCTCACGCAGACAACAGCAAGGCCAAAATTGTGCCGCCAAGAAAAATAAACGTTTCAGGTGGCGTGCTACAGCAGCAAGCAATCAAAAAAGTTCAGCCTCCTTATCCGGCTGAAGCGCGAAGCACTCGCATAGAAGGAGAAGTTAAAGTTCAGATATTGGTTTCAGAGGAGGGGCGTGTGATTGAGACGACAGTTATTGAAGGGCCGGAGCAATTGCGTGAAGTTGCACGTGAGGCGGCAAGTCAATGGATATTTGAGCCCGCTACCTTGTCGGGGCAGGCGGTTAGAATGGCTGGCGTACTTTCCTTCAAGTTCACACTGAAGTGATGAAACCACTGCCTCTAAACTGGCGCGGCAGCGCAGCTTGCTAAAGTTATTTTCCTTTGTTTTTCAAATCGAAATCCGCTCCACAATATTCCTCGTCACGCGCCGCCGTCGCCGATCATAAATGCGCGTCGTCGTCGGACTGGCATGTCCGGCCAGATACTGCACATCTTCGAGCGGCACATTCTGATTCAATAAATCCGTCACGACGGTGACGCGAAAACTATGCGGACTGAACAACTCCGGCAGCCCCGCGTCTTTCAAACGCCGCTTCATCATCTGGCGCATTGAATGCGCGACATAGCGAGAAGTCGTCAGCGCCTTGCGCTTGCCATCCGCCGCGCGAAACAACGGCGAGACTTTTGACGCTTCTTCCATCTCTGCCGCAGCGATGTATTCATTGAGCCAGGCTTCCAGATCATGCCGTACCGGTATTTCCCTTTCCCTACCGCCCTTCTCCCGAAACCGCAGCACTCGTTGTTCGCCTAAATTCCGATAATCACAAAAGCGCAACTTGGCGACCGCGCCCACGCGTGCGCCGGTGTACGCCAGCACGCCGAGTACCGCTCGATCCCGCAGGCCGACTACGTTCGACACATCCACTGACTTGAAAAGTTTGCGCGCCTGCTCGATGCCGAGTTCCGGCGTCTTGCCTTCGGTGATTGAATGCTTGATGCCGCGCACGGAAGCGAAGGAGTTGAGCGGCACGGCATGGCGTGTAACCAGTACATCAAAGAAATGCCGCAGCGCGGCCAGCGCCTGGTTTTTCGTCGTCGCGGAGCCGTCGAGCGATTCGATGTATTCCCCGGCCAGCCCCGGCGTGACCATACGCAATTCAACGTCGCGTTCATCACACCAAACCAAAAAGCGATTGACGATGCGGCCATAGGGGCATCGCTCAAATTCGGGAAATGGCAAGTCGGAAATGTCATGACAGTGTGTGAGCGCACACTTCCCCTAGTACGACTCCGAAGGCGAAATCACGGCGAGCGATCTGATTGGGGAATACGCAATCAATTCTGTGCCTCTGGAATTTTCTAGTCAAATCTATCGTGACGTTACGCCCTCGACTTGAATTACCAATTTGATAATCAAATCGCCCATGCCGACGAAAGCGCGAGATTTTGAAAAGTGTCATGGCATTTCCGAACCCGCGAAGGTGGAATTTGAGCGATGCCGCCATAGGCCCGGCGCGTGTGTTCGTTGTTGAGCGTAGCTTTGAAAAATTCTTCTGTGGCAAAGGTGGCATTCCCCCCGGCGCGCGTCAGCACCGCGACAGCGGACGGACTTATGGGAAGCGTCGCCAATGTCGTTGACGCCCTTTTATGACCAATGCGGTGCCGGGTTCCCTGCTCTTCATTTGCTAGACGATAATACACTTTATCGTCTAATAAAATTGATTTTGAACTTTGAAACCATGAGGTGCTTTTTCCGCTCGCAGTTCTGACAAATTAAATTACGTGGTTAAACATGACCGCTTTTGGAGGTTG
>JANNUY010001101.1:0-2938 GCA_031414155.1 Acidobacteriota bacterium | reverse complement strand
GAATCCATTCGCCCGCTTCGTACATATCGCCGATCACGAGTACGAGAAAGCGCCCCGCGTCGAGAAAATGATCGGCGAGCGCGACGACTTGGCCGAAGCGTTCAACAAATTCCTCAACCGTGGCGCAATTCGACAGATCGTTTTTGCCATCCGAAAACTTGATGATCGAATGATAGGGCGGATGCAGCAACGCAAGCTGTACGGACGACTTGCCCATGGCACCCAAGGCTTCGGCAATGCGTGGCGCAGTTGCGTCAACATTCGAACTATCGCCTGGCAAGACCGTCGTCGTGATGCCGTGCGGATTGGCTTCCTGTTCGATGCGCTGTTTAGTTTGCTTGACGAGTTCGCGTTTGAGTTCGACGCCGAGGCCGTGGCGTCCGAGGCGGCGGCATTCGATCAATGTCGTACCCGAACCGAGAAAGGTGTCGAGAACTACGTCGCCCTGCTTGGTGAAACGGCGCATCGCCTGATAAGGAATTTGCGGTACGAAATTGCCGTGGTAGTCGCCCGCGTGCGCACCGGTGCGGTCGCGTTCGGCAATGTGCCAGAGCGAGTCGGTCAGAAGGTCTTCGTATTCGCGCCAGTTCGCCAAATCAAGATCATTTATGTCTGATATTTTCTGGCGCTTGGGTTTGGGCGTAGCGGGGCGTTTGAGCAAACGAGAATCTCCTTTAGTTGATCGGGTTCAGTTGGCGTCCGCGATTGTCTACGGTGACTTCGAGCGCGCGCGACGTAACGCCTGCGGCAGTGAAGCGCGCTTGCATCTCGTTCGCAATCGCGGCGCCGTTCTCTAACACAAAAGCGATCATCGTCGAACCCGCGCCGCTGATGGCTACGCCAAGCAAGCCGGGATGTTTATCAGTTTCATCGTTGAGTTTGAGCGTATCGCCGATGCCCGCCGCCAGCGGAGCGCGATAAGGTTGATGCAAGCGGTCGCGCAAGGCTTCGTTGATGAGATCGAAGCGTTTCTCAGCGAGCGCGGCTTGCATCAGCGCAGCGCGTTGCAGGTTATAAATCGCATCGGCGCGCGTAATCATTTTCGGCAGCACGGCGCGCATCTTAGCCGTTTCCATCTCGTAATCGGGAATGCAGATCACAAGTTTGATTTCATCGGGCCACGCGCGCTTGACCGTGAGCAGCGAACGGCGTTCGTTGCCCGCGTAATCGGTGCGCTCGGTGACGACGGCTACGACGAGGCCGCCGAGCGTGCTGGGCGCTAGGTTGTCGCCGTGCCCTTCAAACGGCAAGGCGTAATCGAAAAAATCCGACTCGCTCAACCGGTCGCCACTCAAGGCTTCATAAAGCGAAAGCCCCGCGATGATGGCGCTGCTGCTGCTGCCCAGGCCGCGCGCCAACGGAATCTCGTTATGCACACGAATATGCGCGCCGGGCAGCTTTTGGCGACGCTCTCCGGCGGCATACAGCGCGGCGCGCAGCATAATGTTCGATTCGTCGAGCGGAACTTTCTCTGCGCCTTCGCCGGAAGGAATGATGGTGAAGCCGCTGGGTTGCGGTTCGACTTCGAGTTTCAGGTAAAGCGAAAGCGCGAGTCCACAAGTGTCGAAGCTTGCGCCGAGATTGGAAGTGGAAGCCGGTACGATAATTTCTGTTTTAGGCATTCGTGTTTCAGTGATTCTATTGGTGGGCGCGACCGTGTCTTGCTTGGGTAATGGTTGTCAGCTTATTCGAGGATGATGGTTAGAAATTCACTACCGCTCCAGGCTTGCTCGAAAACCAGCAGGTTTGAAACGAACTGGCCGAGCAACGGGTCTTGCAAGGCTACGCCGCGACTTGAAACTGCGACGACGACTTGCGCGTGTTGTCCGATCAAGCCGTAAGATTGCAGGTCAATGCCGACGATGGGAAGCAGCCCGTCTCTCGCCGCATCGCGCAAATCATGCATGCGTAAGCCGTAATCTTCGCGCGAGTGCAGAAAACCCAACGCTCGTGCCGCTGCGACAACGTTAGTGGAAGTCGTCGAACATTGCGGACTCCAATCGCAAAGGTCGCGCAAGGTCGCTTCGGATAACTCTATTCCGCGTGCTGCCAACACCATGCGAAAGCAAGCGGGCAGGCACGAGCTATCGGTTTCCTGCTTGTAAAAAGGCGGCTTGAATCTCGGCATCGTGGCGCTTTTTTAGAATTTCCGCGGCAGCGTAAATTTGTTCGGCAGCCGTATGGTGGGTGATTTCATTGGTTCGCCACGAAACGCAGGCTTCGCCCACCTGGCCTGCCACGAACCCAGGCGTCACTAACAGAATCGGAATATTCCAATCGTTCGTAACGCGATCAATCTCAGCCTCGCCAGCGGCGAATTGGCTGCCGACTTCAGACAATAAAAAGCGGTTCACCCGTGCGCGCGCTTGCGCTTTGGCGATGTCTATTTGACTGGTGGTAACAACGGTTGTTTGTGGTCTCATCGTCAATCCTCTCAAAACAATGGTTTCAGCAAGTGACTCATCAGGCAGCGACTAACAGTGGCTGATTCAACCTGCGCGCCGCATATTGTAGTGCCGCCTTCAAATCGTCCGCTTCCAAATCAGGTAACTCATCGAGAATCTGCGTGCCAGTGAGCCCGGCAGCGTAAAGATCGAGTACGTCCATCAGACGAATGCGCATACCGCGAATGCAAGGGCATCCGCCGCATTGTTCAGGATTGACCGTGATACGTTTCAAAAAGTCGTTCATAAATCAACTCTGTTAAAGTTCAAGCGCCAATATATCGCGCATACAACGACCGTGCCACATTCACATCTTCCGTGCCTTTCACGATGCTGCGCGCGTCGGCGAAGACCGTCATCTCTTGTTCGCCGGTTTTGAACTTCAGCAAAAACTGGTTGTAGCTCACTTCGCCCAAGTCTTTAAGTTGTTCGCTGAGTTTGGCGAGGTCGAGCGCGTGAGGCGTGGCGGGCGTGATTTGTACGGCGTTGCGTCC
>JANNUY010001100.1:0-4071 GCA_031414155.1 Acidobacteriota bacterium | reverse complement strand
GTTTGCCAGATAAAAACCAACGCTCAGGTTGAGCGCCTTAACTACCAGCCATCAAATCAGGGTAGATCAAGTAGGACTGGGAAAAATTCCGAACAGTGAAATGATGAAGTCAACGCACAAGTACGGTTGAAAGTTGTTGTGCGGCTGACTACCGCCTACCCCACTGATTGACTGGGGAGCCATTGGGGTAGCTGGCGGAGTTGACACATTGTATGGGTCAAACGTTGACGCCTGTGCCAGCAGGTTATTGGACGCTTTCGTGTCATTGGCAATGCTCGTCGTCGCCCTAGCCGCGTGGCTATGCGCCGGAATCTGAGACACTGTGAGTGTGATGGCTTCAGCACCGCCGGTTTCTGCCAGCGTGAAACCACCGCCCTGATGAATCGGTATCCGTCCGCGTAAATCAGGTAAGCTAAAGGTGCTTTGGCCGTCACCTCCGTAAGTTGTGCCAAGAAGTTGGAACAGCGTTTCGTTCTCAGAGATAGGAAGCAGTTGTCCTTCGCAAAACATCCAGCCTGCGGGAGCGAAGTTCCCCGCAAACATTCTTATTTCACCAACATAAGGTTGTGCCATCGGGTTCTCCTTTTAGGTTTGGCTAGGAAAAATGCCTTGCAACGCAATGCAAAAGCTTAAGACCAGGAACGGTTGCATGTTTAAGTGCGCCTGACTACCGCCAACATTCGACACCGTGCCAGCAGCCATTCCCGTTAAATTACTGTCCGATGCGTGGTAAAGCGGAATGTTCGAGGTCGCCAGCAAATTCCCACTCGGAATAATCTGAGCGCCTGCGCTCGAAGTGCCACTTAGCGCATGCGTATGCGTCGGCAATTCGGCAATCGAAAGCGTATGCGCTTGCTCGCCGCCGCGTTCGCCCAACGTATGCCCACCGCCCATGTGAATCGGCACGCGCTCGCGCAAATCGGGCAGTCCGAAGTTCACGCGCCCGTCGCCGCCGTAGGTCGTACCGAGCAGCGAAAAGAGCGCCTGGTTCTGGTTGATGGGCAAGAGCTGTCCGTTGCACAGCGCCCAGCCTTTAGGGGGAAACCCGAAAGACATAATCCTGATTTCAGACAGGAAGGGTTCAGCCATAATGATTGTCTCCTGTTAAAAGCTTCAGTTATTGGTTTTACGCCGCCACGCAAGCGACGCAGTGGGGTTGCGTACCGCGCCTTAGAGGCACCGCGAAAAATGAAAGAAATCGTTCAGGCCCGTCACCGCCATCGAGTTGCTCGGCGACAATGAAAGCGAATTCTCCTTGATGGGAAGTGATGGATTTGAACGTAAGGAAGGCCAGGTAGTTAGGCACAACGCCGCCCTCACTGCTCGCTTATTGGGAGTGCGACGTGTGCTATTTGTTTTGACGAGCAAATTATCAGGCGATGCAGCAGCTGCACTGCCAAGCCTGCAAAGAGGTTTTAGCTTAACCATCTCGTGTCGCCTCCACTTGTGGGGGTGTGCATGCGCACGTGGGCTCACGTACCCTGAAAACACTTGATCCAGTGTGTTAATTGAATTGTGTTGCGATAGGTGGCAACGAAGGAAGAAGGCGGCTAAAAAGCCACCCAGGTTGCGGCAAATTCAAGGCACTGAAAAGCCAGATTTCTTACGAAGCCAAAAAGATTGTATGCAGTATTCAACATCCGTCAAGTGAAGGTTTCACACTTTGCCAAAACGCCTTCGGCCTGGAGGTATTGCACATTCTGTCAGACCTCTTTAAGGTAGCAGCAGTTTTTGCGAGTAATAATCAGATTGTCTCTCACACATCCCACGCAACTGAATTCAATTCGCAGCATCCCTTCATTTCGACAACAACAACTTTTTGAATCACTTTCGGAGACCTCAATGAACTCGTCACAAATACCTATGTTGCGGGCTGAAGCCCGCATTTTAGCCCGTCGCCGTTTCACCCAAAACCTGCTGGCTTCCGGTACGCTGGCTGCCATCGCGGCAACCTTGCCGTTGAATGCTTTCGCGCAAACAGACAAACGCGGCAAAGTGCCTGCGCTGGAACTACGTGCTTTGTCCGCCAGCACACAGAGCGAATTAAAAACGAATCGCCGCGCTACCTTTCAAGCGGTGTTGAGCGATTACTTTCAGACAACGGATGGCTTAGGCACTCCCGTGTCGTTACTGTTGCTGGAAATCAACGACCTACCCGAACAACACAAACAATTGGCGCGTCAGACGCTGTCAGCAGCACGCACGCAGGAATTACGTGAGTCATCTTTCTCGTTGATCTTTCGCGGCCCGCGTGAAATGGCGTTAAGCCAAAACACTTACAAGCTGAAACATCCGGTGTTGGGCGAATTACAGATTTTCCTCGTCCCTGTCGGCCAGCTAAGCAAAGATTCGGCGGGACGTGATTACGAAGCGGTCTTTAACCGGATGGCTGAGTAAGTCGTTTATCAGCACGCCATTCATACAAAGCATGCGTGCCGTTGTCAGTCACTTTTACAAACCCTAAGCGCTCGAAGCAGGGCTGCATCGCATTGAACGGCTCGAAATGAATATTCAGCGGAAGCTTTGCAGCGGCGGCTTCTGCCATGAGCGAAGGCAATAGTTCGTTCCCTGCCGCCACCGCAGCGTCACCCGGCAACAACGTCACATCGAGTATGCGAATCTCGTGCGGACGCCGATGTAAGTACAAACGCCCCACCGCCTCACCATCCAAGAGCACGATGGAATGTACGGCGTCGGGGTATTCGCTCTGATAGAAAGCCGTTTGTCCATCGAATTGCAGTTTGATAAACGCCGCGCGTTGCGCGTCATTCCACGGTACGAGCGCGAGTTCAGCAGCACGCGTGCTGCCATAAAGTTGCAACAAAAACGTTAAGTCAGCCGCTTCAACCGGACGGAGGGAGATCACAGGCATTACGCTTTGGCCTCTTCGATAGGTCGGTTGAATACGGCCTCGTAAAACAATCCTTCCGCGTTGCGATTCACCGGCACGAGAAACATCGTACCGCTGCCTAACTGACCGTGCGTCAACTCATAAATGCTCTGATTGGGCGGAGCCGTGAGTGGCGCGCGAAAGTGCAGGACAAACTGTTCCTGACGAGGCGAAGGTGAGTTCTCTATCACGTTCGTCAGTTCCAACTCGTGCGTCGCCTCGCCGACTTTCATCTGAAAGCGCGAGTTGAGATGCGCTAAAAAATCGTCGTAATGCAGGTTATCCATATGATTCCTTTTTTATGAAGTAGTGAAGTGCCATTCCATCAACCAATGCGAGCCGCGATCTTCCAACAACTTGAACCCATGCCGCTTGTACCAAAAGCGCGCCGGATTGTCATAAGCCACATGTAAGCGAATCGGCAGCCCTTCGCTTTGCGCCATCCGTTGCAAGTCTTGCAACAGATAGGTACCAATGCCCAGCCGTTGATGCGCCGACAACAACGCGACATCCACCAAGCGGATTTCGCCGTCAGGCCGCGCAATCAGCCAATGCCCAACCGCGTTCCCTTCCCATTCAATAATCATTTCAACGGCGTTGGGGTAAGCCGCGTGACCGCGTTGCGCACGAAACTGCATTTGCAGGAAGGCTTGCGCCTGCGCTTCCGCCCACCCCCACGCCGCCACTTCCGCTGCGCGCGTGTTCGCATATAACGCAAACAGAAAAGCCTCGTCGTCAGCCCGCACAACTCGCAACCTTAACTTTTCACTCCTCACTTTTCACTCACTTCGCGCCTTCTCGCGCCCCGTCTTTTAGCAAAGCCTTTTGCGCCGTCGAAGCGTCTTTCATCACCGACATCGCATAAGTATCGAAGGGTTTGAGCGCCGCAGTCACCTCGAACGTCATCAACCGTTCGCGCCGAAACACTGAAAGCGTGACGCGCTGGGCTTCGCGTAACTCGCTCAAGCGGGCTTCGATATTAGTGGCGTCAACCTTGCGTCCATTGAGCGCAATGAGTTCGTCGTTCGCATTCACACCGGCTTGATAAGCGGGCGCACCCGCCAATACGCTGGCGATTACGGTGCCGCGCATACGTACGCCCAACGAACCCGGTGCTTTACCGGCGGCGCTGTTGAACGGCGTCAGCAACGCATCGCTTTCTTTGTAGGCGCCCTTGAGTT
>JANNUY010001099.1:0-4156 GCA_031414155.1 Acidobacteriota bacterium | reverse complement strand
CTGACATTCGCAAATACTGGTGCTAGACTGCGCGCGTTTTTCGGCAATTCCCCCCTTTGACCCCTATGGAAACCCGTAACCAAAACAAACAGACGAATCCGCAAGACGCATTCGGCACCGTGCCGAGTCCGCGCCTGTCGCTCAAAGAAACCAGCTATACCGGTACGTTGCTCAAAGAACGCTATCGCATCGAAGGCGAACTCGGTCGCGGCGGCATTGGCGTAGTCTATCTGGCGCGCGATACGCAACTGTTGCAACGCCGCGTCGTCATCAAGGTGTTGCAGGAATCGTCGGAAAACTCGATGCACACGCCGTGGTTTCGCAAAAAATTCGATCAAGAGATCGAAGCCCTCGTGCGCATAGATCATCCGGGCGTCGTCGGCGTTTTGGACGCCGGCACGATGCCCGACGGCAAGCCGTTTTTCGTGATGCAGTTCGTCGAAGGCCATACCTTGCGTTCGATCATGCAAGGCAAGATGGATTTCAAACGGGTCGGCTCGTTGTTTCGCCAGATTGGATATGCGCTGACCGCCGCCCACGACAAGGGCGTCATCCACCGCGACCTCAAGCCCGAAAACGTGATGATTCAACTTGGCGGCGAAGGCGAGGAGATCGTCAAGCTGATTGATTTCGGCATCGCCACCGTACTCGATTCGCAAACTGTCTCGACCGAAGGCGACGATGGACGCACGAAGGTCGCAGGCGCGTTGCCTTATATGGCGCCTGAACAATTGCGCGGCCAGCCCGAAGCCGCCAGCGACCTGTGGTCGTTGGGCGTGATGACTTATGAAGCGTTGACCGGGCAGATGCCTTATCAAGCCGACACGCTGGTGAACTTGCACGAACAGCAACGCGCGGGCTTGCAAATGCCGCCCAATCGCCTGCGCCCCGACTTGCCAGCAGCGGCGACCGCAGCGATTTTGCGTTCGATGAATTTCGACGCGAAAACGCGCCAAACCCGCGCGCGCGATTTTGGCGAAGAACTCGCCACGGCCTTGCAAGCGCCGCCACCCCGCGAAACCATAGCGATCACCGAACTGGCCGGAGCCGAAACCGCCCAGTTGTTGAAGCCGACGCAATACGCCGATGCGATGGCGACGCGCGCTTTGCCGCATCCGGTCGTACCGCCACCCGTTCAACTTAACGCTGAAGCTCCACGTCCGGCGAAAGGACGTTCGCCGCTGCCCTTTTTCTTTGCGGGCGCGTTGTTGTTAGGCGGAATCGTCGGCGGCGTGAGTTTTTATAAGTTGCGCAATCAACCGCCTTCGCATTTGCCTGAAGTCGTAACGCCAGTCAGCGCGCCGCAAGCGACGTTGAGTTTTTCGTTAAGCGCACAACTCAAGAAAGATGCGAAGGGCAAGCTGACCGAATTCAGCGGCCCGATTATTTTTTCGGCAGGCGATACGTTGCGGTTGAAATTGCAAAGCGAACGTCCGGGCTATCTTTACCTCATCAACGAAGGCCCTGCGCCGAAAGGCGATGCGCCGCTCTATATCTTTTTGCATCCCAATCTTAAACTTGGCGAAGGGCTGTTTCCGCACGAACAACTCGTCACGTTGCCGAGCGATGCCGACAGCGGTTTTGTGATGGATGCCGTGGCAGGTACCGAAAAGCTGTGGCTGTGCTGGGCAACTTACAAAGTGCCGGAGCTCGAAAAGCTGCGCGCTTATCTGGACAATCCACAAGCGCCCGGCGAAGTCAGTTCGCCCGCAGACACCAAAGCGCTTCAGGCTTTTTTCAGCGAGTATGCCGACAAAGGCAAACCCGTTGTCGAGTTGGCTGACAATAAAACGCTTTTGAAAACGCCGCCTGATGCGGGCGTGCTGTTGTATTTGCTCAAACTGGAGCATCGCTAAATCTGGTAGCTTGTTACTCCCCAACTATCCGTTATTGACCTTTTATGGAGGAGTTATGAACTTTCGTTTGCTCGCCCTTTTCACCTTTTGCTTTTGTTTTACCGCTTTCGCACAACAGCAAGAAGAAAGCACACGCGGCATCTGGCCGCCGGGCTTTCGCCCTGCGCCTGCAACCACCGCAGCGAAACCCAACAAGCCGCGTCCGGCGGGCGCTTACAAGCGCGTCACGCCGCGCCCGGAAGCACCAATTGAAGCCACAGCAGAATCCACGCTCGGCCTCACGCTCTGGCGCTTGCGTCCCGAAGAAGTCGCCGAGGCCAACGACAAAACCATCGGACGCATTCTCGTCGCCGTCGGCAATGAGAAAAAAAGCTGGATTCCCGAACGTGTCGAAGCCAATACGACTTTCGCCTTCGGACAGATGGTGCGCCTGAGCATTGAAATCCCGCGCAACGGTTTTCTTTATGTGATTGATCGTGAGCAATATGCCGATGGCAGCTTCGGCCAACCCTTTCTGATCTTCCCGCAAAAGGCCAACGAAAACACCGTCGCCGCCGGCAGCGTCGTCGAGATTCCCAATCAACAATCCGAAAGTTTCGCTTTTCGCTTCGATCCCCCCAAAGCGAACGAACGTCCGCTGGCGGCTGAAATGCTGACCTTGCTCGTGACGCCCAAACCACTGGCCGAACTCAACGCTTTCATCGGCACAGTCAACGCGCTCGACGCGGCGCTGGTTACGAAATGGGAGCGCGATTACGGCGGACAGGTTGAACAACTCGAACTCAAAGACGGCGCTGGACAGGCTTATACGAAAGTTGAAAAACAAGCGGGACTCACACGCTCTGTCGCGCTGACCGACGAAGACCCGCTGCCCCAAACCATCTTCCGCGTCGCCGCCAAACCCGGCAGCCCATTGGTCGTGCGCGTGCCTTTACGCCTAGCGAAATAAGCAACCGCAGGGTGATTGTTGATCGCCCCTGCGGTTGGTTTTCAGCCCGCGAACGCGGGCGACAGCATAAAGCCTGGGGTGGAGCGCGGCTTCGCAGAAGCTGGGCGAAACCCCAGGTAAAGCATGAAATTTACGCGCTAGCCCGCGAAGGCGGGCGACAGTTCGCCGCACGAAAAAATATATGGCTTTACCGGCTGCCGCCCGCTTCGCGGGCTAACGAATCTTTTGGCCTGCTGTCCTGGGGTTGCGGCTCACGCCTTCACCCCAGGCTTTACGCTACCGCCCGCATTCGCGGGCTGAAACCGTGCAAAGATTTGGGTAATGACAAGGGTTTCAACCCACCGCAACGTTCGCCGATGGTTCATGCGTCGCGTAGCCCGACGCATGAATCAGCCCGCAGGTCGTATGCGACACCGTGCTTATCCAGCATTCCGACCAACATTCTGAGATGATGGGAAACGTGAGGGATGCGTGCTTGCCATTTCGTCTTTTCCGCGCTGCGGCAAGCGTCGGCTACGCGCGACGCGGGATGCTCGTGCGACCTCCGCGGGTTGAAACCGCACGGCTAACGTCAGGTGTCGGCTACGCGACGAAGAAAGCGCGCATTCCGAAGCATTCAAGCAATCGCCAATTTATTTGCCGAAGTCGTTGTCTGTCTTTGTGCATGTGGTAAGCGCGCTTATACTTCGCCTCGTTGAACGCTGCTGTCGCCATCGGATTTGCAGGTCACATCGAGCGACGGGACGTTTCTCTATCGACCAACTTCGATGTTGGGCGCTTACTAGCAAAGCCCTATGCAGACAGTTTCATCACGGACGAGGTTGATCGTAATGGGGTTGTAAATTTCACCAACCTAAAAAAGGAGCGACACATGAGCGCAAAGGAACTCAATCGTATGCAACTACAAAGAATCGCCTCGATAATGCTGATCTTCCTCTCATTTCTCCTAACACTGTTAGTCAGTGCGCAAGATGAATCAGTGAAGTACTTGGAGGGTAACTGGAATATTACCTACGCTGAGATGGAGGAAATTTCACCTTGCTCCAAAGCTGATTGGTCATTCAGCAACTCTACTTTGACTCTAAAACTAGAAGGCAACAAATTGGCAGGGGTAATAAAGGCTAACGCATATTCTGCTCCTGTTACTGTGGGTTCTGGACAGGCACTGGGTGATTTTGAGCTTAGATTCCCAGTCAAGAATTCATCGGTATCTCCTGGTAGGACTCAAGTGATAAGGCTATATGGCTATCCAGGCTCAAAGGAAAAAAACACATTGGACGGGACTGTGTGGTCAGGGACTCATGATGCACAAGGTAGTTTTGGAAAAAGTGTTCAATGTGGAAAGTGGTCG
>JANNUY010001098.1:0-1798 GCA_031414155.1 Acidobacteriota bacterium | reverse complement strand
ATCGCGGTTATGCCACCGAAGCGGCGGCGCGTTTGCTCGAGTTCGGATTCGCGGAATTGCAGCTCGCCGTTATTTCCGCCAGTGCCTTCGCTGACAACCGGGCTTCGATTCGCGTGATGGAAAAGCTCGGCATGCGACCGGTGCAAAATAATCCGACCGCCGCCTGGTGGCGCGGTGTGACGTTAGGCGAAGCCCGTCCGGTCGTGCGCTACGCAATGTCAAAAGCAGAATGGCTGGGTACGCAAGCGCCCCCGCTTGCCATAAAAAAAGCCGCGTAGCGTTCCTTTGCTCCAACTTTCTCTTTGCGAGAGGTTGAAAAAAAGGAACGCTGCGCGGCTTTTTTACTACAGCGAGCGAGGGCACTCGCGTACCCAATTCAAGCCAAGAGTTTATCTACCACAACGCCATGCACATCGGTCAGCCGGAAGTCGCGCCCTTGATAACGATAGGTCAATTTCGTGTGATCAAAGCCCAACAGGTGCAACAGCGTCGCGTGCAAATCGTGAACGCTCACCGGGTCTTCGGCAACGGCGTAACCGAGTTCATCGGTTTGCCCCAGCGTAACGCCGGGCTTGAATCCGCCGCCCGCAACAAACATCGAAAACGCGCGATTGTGATGATCGCGCCCGAAGCTGCGACCGGCTTCGGGGTCACTCTCAACCATCGGCGTACGTCCGAATTCCCCGCCCCATACAACGAGCGTGTCTTCGAGCAAACCGCGTTGATGCAAGTCTTTGATGAGCGCCGCCGTCGCTTGATCGGTCTGCTTGGCTTGCGACCTGACGCCTTTGCTGACTTCGCTGTGATGATCCCAGGCTTCGTGAAAGAGTTGCACAAACCGCACGCCGCGTTCGACCAAACGCCGCGCGAGCAGGCAGTTGTTTGCGTAAGAATTCTTGCCCGGTTCAGCGCCATACATTGCCAATGTCTCTTTTGATTCTTTCGATAAGTCCATCAACTCAGGCGCGCTTTCTTGCATGCGATAAGCCATCTCAAACGAATTGATGCGCGTCGCCGTTTCAGGATCGCCCGTGACTTCAAGATGATGTTCGTTGATGGATTTCAGCGCATCGAGCGAAGCGCGTTGCATCTCGCGCGTGATGCCGCGCGGATTTGATAAAGACAGAATCGGTTCGCCCGTGCGCCGAAACGTCACGCCTTGATAAACCGTAGGCAAAAAGCCCGCGCCCCAATTGCCCGCGCCGCCACTCGTACCGCCCGCCGAACTTAATACGCAAAACGCGGGCAAGTCCGCCGTCTCGCTGCCCAAGCCGTAAGTCGCCCACGCGCCAAAACTGGGACGACCGAATTGCTGCGAACCGGTGCTCATAAAAATCTGCCCCGGCGCGTGATTCACCGCTTCGGTGTGCATGGATTTGATGATCGTCAGATGGTCGGCTACGCCGGCAATGTGCGGAATCGCTTCAGAAAGTTCCGCGCCCGATTGGCCGTGCTTGCTGAATTTCATCTCGGTCGCATAAAGCGCCGCATCAGGTTTGATAAAGGCCAGCGTTTGCCCTTTCAACAAATCAGGCGGACACGGCTTGCCGTTATATTTCGCCAAGCCCGGCTTGTAATCGAACAACTCTAATTGCGAAGGCGCTCCGGCCTGAAACAGATAAATCACCCGCTTGGCTTTGCCCTTGAAATGCGGCTGCTTCGGCGCAAGCGGATTGCGCACCTGTGCGAGCGCGCTATCGTTCAGCAACGAAGCCAGCGCCACCGAACCAAGCCCCAGGCCGCAATCGCGGAAGAAATGGCGGCGCGTGACCAGCTTTTTGATTTCGTGTTTGAGTTC
>JANNUY010001097.1:0-17259 GCA_031414155.1 Acidobacteriota bacterium | reverse complement strand
AAACTTGCAAGGTGCGGAAACGCTGGCGCTCTCCAATGCACTGAGTAAACACATTCTGGTTGAGCAGCTACAGCCGGCGTAACGGGTGCATGCCCTGCCTACACTTCGCTGAATATTCAAAAAGACCAGTTTGCAGGCTATTTTTGAAACCAAAACACCAGAATGAATTTGCTGGCAATCTTAGCTGACTATACGTTTCTGACTTGCGCGAGCTCCGCCGTCTGCCGTGCGTAACTCGACTCATTCAAGTAACCCGAAACTGCCGCAGCTTTTTCTTTTAGCTGCGGCTTTTTGTGGGTACGCGAATCGCAAGAGAGGTGAGACGCTTCCGCTCACCAAAGATAGCCTGACAGCCAAAGCCCTCAATCATCTTCATTTGCCCGCGCAAGCTCCATCGCCGGAGTGCGTTCAAGCAACGGCCCATTGGTAAACCGTTTTCACAATCCCTTGAACCCATTCCGGCTTATGCCAACCCTTGGAGGCTGTATGAAATTCCGAATTCGTTTGCTGTGCTGTTTGCCAGCCCTGCTCAGTCTTGGCGCGTCCGTCACCTTCGCGCAAGGCATCATTTTGCCGCGTCCTTGTGAACGCGAAATGGTTCGTTGCGCGCCGCCTGAATGGCAGCAGCCGCTGCGGCTCAAGACGATTCGCATTACGACCAAGATCACCGATCAAGCCGCCGTCACGCACGTCGAACAGGTTTTTGAAAACCTCTCGCCGTATCAACTCGAAGGCACTTATTTCTTTCCGCTGCCTGACGAAGTTTCGATCAGCGAATTCGCTATGTGGGAAGGCGGCAAACGCATGGTCGCGGAGTTCCGTTCACGCGAAGAAGCGCGGCGCATTTACGACGCTATCGTGCGCTCGCGCCGCGATCCGGCGTTGTTGGAATACGCAGGCAAAAACCTTTTTCAGGCCAGCGTCTTCCCTATCGCGCCGCATAGCGAAAAGAAAATCGAACTCACTTACAGCCAGATTTTGCGCAACGAAAGCGGCACGGTCGGTTATCGCTACCCGCTCGGTACGGGCTGGCGCGCGAACGGCTTCACGAACGGCTTTATCAATCCTGGGCCGCCGCGTCCGATTCCCTTCCCTGGCCCGCCGCGTCGTCCAGTCCATGAAGCGCCAGTTGATCGTTCGCAACCCAACACCAACGAAGGCGCTACGTTGAGTGCCGAGATTGAAATCGTTTCGCGTACGGCGCTCAAAAATATCTATTCGCCTTCACACGACATCGAAACCAAACGCAAAGGCGAAACCGGAGCGCGCATTACGCTCGAACGCCGCTTAGTCGGCGCGCAACCTGACTTGCAGCTTTTCTATTCGCTGTCAGAGCAGGAATTCGGCGTCTCGCTGCTCACGCATCGTGAACCCGGCAAGGACGGTTATTTCATGTTGCTGGTCTCGCCCAAAGCCGAACTCGACAAGTCGCAAACCGTCGCCAAAGAAATCGTTTTCGTGTTGGACACATCTGGTTCGATGTCAGACGACAACAAGATCGGCAAGGCTAAAGCTGCGCTGCGTTTTGGCGTCAACGCGCTCAACCCGCGCGACCGATTCAACATCGTTTCGTTCGCGGGCGAAGAGCATTTGATGACCACCGGCTTGATCGCCGCCGACGACAAAGGCAAGCGCGAAGCCCTTGAGTTTATCGAAAACCTCAAAGCCACGGGCGGCACGAATATCAACGACGCGCTGCTGGCCGCGCTCAAACAATTGCCCAAGAGCGAAGCTCCGCAAATGGTTGTATTGCTGACCGACGGACAGCCCACCGTAGGCATAACGACCGCCAGCAAGATCATCGGCAACGTAGGCGCAGCCAACAAAACCAACGCGCGCGTTTTCACGTTCGGAGTTGGTTATGACATCAACACAGTGTTGCTCGACGCGCTCGCCAACGAGCAACGCGGCACGGTCGCTTACGTCGAACCGCAGGAAGATTTGGAACTCAAGGTTTCCAGCTTTTTCTCGAAGGTGAACAATCCTGTGTTGAGCGATTTGCAACTCAACTGGGAAGGCGTCGAAACCGAATTGCTTTATCCGCGTACGTTGCCCGACCTTTTTAACGGCTCGCAATTGGTGCTGGTCGGACGTTATCGCGCCAGCGACAAGCGCGTTTCGTCTAACACTTACAGCGGTTCAAGCTCGACCTTTCTCTTTGCGATGCCGTTGATGACCAGCTTCGTCGGACGCGCTTCGTTGCCCGCGACTGAGCCGGCGAACGCCGACATCACTAACGCGAAGCTCACGCTCACGGGCAAGGTCAATGGCAAGACGAGCCGGTTTGTTTACGACAAGCTGGGCTTCCCGGTCACGCAACGCGATCACGATTTCGTACCGCAACTCTGGGCGATGCGCCGCGTCGCGCATTTGCTCGACCAAATCAAACTCAACGGCGAAAGCAAAGAGTTGCGCGAAGAAATCGTCTCGTTAGGGACGCGCTACGGCATTGTCACGCCTTATACGTCGGCGTTGGTGTTGGAGCCGGGAATGCGTGTGGATGAAGTTCGTATTAGCAGCGGAGATTCGCCACGACCTACTTCTGCTCCATCAGGTCGAGTTGCACGTGCAGAACGTCCTGCTGAAAAAATGGCGAAGCCAATGATTATTGCAGGCGGTGTGGCAGGTGAAGATGCGGTTAAACAAAGCGCCAACAACGGCAGATTGCGCGATGCTGAAAACCTGCAAGCCAATGAAATCGCCGCTGACAAGAGCGGCGTTAGAAACAACCTCAATCGCATCGCAGGCAAAACGTTTTATCTCAACAACAACGTTTGGCAAGACAGCGAATTCAAAGCCGAAGCCAAGCTGGCTGAGGTAAAGGTCAAATTTGCCAGCGATGAATATTACAAGCTGTTGAAAGACGAACCGCGTTTGACCGAGTTCCTCTCGCAAGGCACGAACGTCATCGTCGTTTGGAACGGCAAGGTTTATCGCGTGACAGAATAAACGCGACGATTACGCTAAAAGCTGGCACGGCGTTGCCGAACGCTTCGCCGTGCCAGCTCACCCGCTGTTCTGAACTATTTCGTCGCCGTTTCAAATCGCGCGAATCTTAGCCATATACCTCTGCGCGCATCAGCTTCATATTTCACCGCGAAAAGACACATTTCTAAAAATCAGCTATGATGAATTTTCGTTGGCTTGACCGTATCCAGCCAACCAACCCAAACGTCTGAACGAATTATGAATTTATCTGAAACCTTAAAGCTGGCAATAGATGCCGTGTGGGCGCACAAGCTGCGGTCGTTTCTGACGCTGTTAGGCATGATTATCGGGATGACTGCCTTCATGTTGGTGGTGTCGTTGATTCAGGGATTCAACCGTTACTTCGACGAAAAGATCGCGGGACTCGGAGCCAAATCGTTCAGCATTCGCCGCTTCAATTTCGAGGATTTCAGAAACACCGACTCAATTGCCGAAGCCCAACGCCGCAACAAAGACCTGACCTTTGACGATTACGAGTTCATCCGCGAACGCGCGACGCTAATTGATAAGTTAGGCGCGAAAGCACAGGGGTCGAATACGACCATTCGCTTCGGCAATCAGACCGCCGAAAACGTCAGCGTAGACGGCGCGACCGCCAATTGCGTAGACATTGACAACCTCGAACTCGCCGATGGCCGCTATTTCAGTAACGCCGAAGACCTCACCGGCTCGCCCGTCGTAGTGCTGGGTTATGACGTAGCCGATAAGCTCTTCCCGGCAGGCGATGCCGTCGGACAGGAAGCCACACTCAACGGTTTGCCTTATCGCGTCGTAGGCGTCGCCGCCGCCAAAGGTACGATCTTCGGCATGCCGCAAGACGTATTCGCCACCGTGCCGTTGCGCGCTTACATCAAGCATTACGGCCCGGCGGTGCGCCAACGCAATTTTTATATGGTGGCGACGGCCAAAGAGGATGACCGTTTCAACGATGCGGTGGACGAAGCACGCGGCTTGATGCGCTCACGCAGAGGCTTATCTTTCGGCGAGAAAGATAATTTCGGCATCAGTACGCCAGACGCCGTGATGGGCTTTCGTGATCGGTTGCTGGGGCCTACGTTCATTGTCACGATTGCGGTTCCCTTCATTGCGCTCGTCGTCGGAGCCATCGTCATCATGAATATCATGCTCGTCAGTGTGACCGAACGAACGCGCGAAATTGGCATCCGCAAATCGCTGGGCGCGCGGCAAAGCGACATTCTCAAACAATTTTTATTTGAAGCTGTGATGCTCGCGGCTCTCGGTGGCATATTGGGATTATTACTGGCTTGGATTGTCGGTAAAATTCTGACCGCCGTTTTCTTCCCGACTTATCTTTCGCTCGTCGCCGTCATCACAGCCGTGCTGGTGTCAGGCGTTGTCGGTGTCCTGTCAGGCATTTTGCCTGCGCGTAAAGCTGCCGCGCTCGACCCTATCGTGGCGTTACGCGCCGAATAAAATAACTTCGCTTTTATGAAATTTCTTCGTAACGATCTGGCTGAAAATTTTTGGATGGCGCTCGACACCTTGCGCGCCAACAAGCTGCGTTCGTTTTTGACCATCATCGGCGTCGTGATTGGCGTGATGACCGTGATGGCGATTGCCTCGATCATCAGTGGCATTGACCACGCGGTAACCAGCCAGATCGAATCGTTCGGCACGAACTCAATTTTCATCAATAAAAACAACAGCGGCATTCGGTTCGGACGGCCTTCGCGCGAAGAGCGCATGCGCAAGCCGCTCACTTATGATGACGCGATGGCCTTGGCAAAACTGCCCGCCGTGAGCGTGGCGGTTCCGTTGCTCAACATCACGAACGACTTTTTCGGACGCAAGATCGAAGTCAAAGGCAACGGCAAACAATCGGCGGCGGTCGTGTTGCAAGGCACGTTGCCTGATTACGAAAAGGCGGGCATCTGGCTCATCAACGCCGGACGCTTTTTCACACAAGGCGAAAACGACAGCAACGACGAAGTCTGTGTCATCGGCGCTTCGGTGGCAGACCAATACTTCCCGTTCGGCTCACCGCTGGACAAAACGATTGAAATCGGCGGCAAAGAATTTCGGGTCACTGGCGTACTCGAAAAGCGCGAACAACTGTTCGGCGGCGGCGATGGTGGCAACGATCAAAACAACATTATTTTCATGCCGTTCAATGCGGCGCTGAAACTCAAGCCTAACGCCGAAGACGTTTTCATTCTCACCGTCGCCCAACCCAGCCAACTCAAAGCCGCGATGGATCAAGTCACTGAGACCTTGCGCATCCGGCGGCAAGTGCCGTTCAACCAACCCAACAACTTTGGCCTCAGCACGGCGGATTCGATCATCGAAACCTTTCGCTCCATCACCGCCGTCGTAGCCATCGCGATGGTGGCGATTTCTTCCGTCGGTTTGCTGGTCGGCGGCATCGGCGTGATGAATATCATGCTTGTCAGCGTGACTGAACGCACCAAAGAGATCGGCATCCGGCGCGCCATCGGCGGTCGCCAACGCGACATTCTCTGGCAATTTTTGATCGAAGCCATGACGCTCACCGGCCTGGGCGGATTAATCGGATTGTTTTTGGGCTGGCTGGTGACGTTGCTGATAAAATTGCTCGTGCCGTCTTACGTACCCATTTGGGCCCCCATCGCCGGTTTTGTCTCAAGCGTAGGCATCGGGCTGATCTTCGGTTTCTGGCCCGCGTGGAAGGCCGCGCGACTCGATCCGATTGAAGCGTTGCGTTACGAATAAGGAACCTATTAGCGCGGCACAGCGTAATTGGCGACGTTCGTCACTCCATCAGAAAGCGAGCGATTCAAAACCGATGCAAGTTTATTGCCCCCGTTGTGCGGCTGCGGCTCCGACCGGTCAGCGCTTCTGCAAAAATTGCGGCCTCAAAATAGACATTATCGTTGACGCCATGGAAGGCCGTCAGGTGTCGTTCGACCCTGAAGTGCTGAAGGAAGGTTTGCGTACGCTAGGCGACAACCTGCGCGTGGGCATCGAAAACTGGAAGCAAGAAGCCAAACAAACCCGCCGCCTCAAAAAAGAAGATGCGCGCAAGCCTTCGCCTCAAGATTGGATTGGCAACGTCGCCGAACGCGCCGGACAAATCGGCGCTGACGTAGGCATGGCTTTGGGCGGACATAAAAATAATCTGCCCACCGAAACACGCGCTGATCGCAAGCTCAAACAGGCGCTGGCAAAAAAGTTACCGGCGACACGCAAATACAGCTTGCAACAAGGCGTATTGCAAATGTTGAGCGGTGCGGCTTCGGCAGGCGTGTGGTACGTCGTGTTTCACAACATGGCGAGGTCGGGACTGCTGGATAGTTTGGCGCAAGCCATCTCAAATAAAACCGAAGTCCCCGCCGTCGGCCTTGCATCCTTGCTGCAAGTGCTTTGGTTATTCGCCCTAATTCCCGTCGCCACTGGTTTAGGCCATCTCATCAACGGAATTTTCTTTGCCGCGAGACCTGAAGAATTGCGGCTGGATAATTACTTGTCAGCGCCGCAACCCTTCGCGCCACCACAAGTCGGCCCGATACCCGCGTATGTTGCCGCGCCGCCCAGCGCCGTACCCACTAATGAACTGGAGCGCGAAAGCAATCCGATGGCTCAACCTATCAGTGTCATCGAAGAAGAAACCCGCCGCTTCGCCGAACGCGAAATCCAAACCTCATAGCAACGTTTAACGATTCATTCGCAAATGCTCTTTGAGCAAACAGCGATCCATCACTACCAACAAACCCGCGTCGGCGGCACGCTCGGCGGCAGCTTCATCAATTACGCCTTCCTGCAACCACACGGCTTTGACGCCGAGGGCGATGGCTTCGTCAACGATGGCTCCGGCATCTTCTGATCGGCGGAAGATATTCACGAGGTCGGGCTTGACGGGCAGCGCGGGCAAGTCGGCGTAAGCGCGTTCGCCCAGCACTTCAGTTTCGTTGGGATTCACCGGCACGATGCGGTAGCCGTGGTCTTGCATGTATTTCGACACGCTAAAGCTGGGGCGAATCGGATTGGATGACAAACCGACGACGGCAATCGTGCGGCATTCCGTCAGGATTTGTTCGATGGTGATGGGATCGTTGAAGTTCATTGCAGAAGAGTGAATACGGAACAAACAGAAATAACGGAACAGACGGAAGTGCAGCGGTAAAGGCTTTCCGTTTGTTCTGTTATTTCCGTTTGTTCCGTATTCTCAAAGTGTCTTTGTCATTTGCTCTTTGAGATGACAGATGGTTTACAGGTTTTTCTTTCTCATCTCTTCGAGCGCGTATTCAGCCGCGCGCCAACTCAGCGCCGCAATCGTCAGCGTCGGATTTTTATGCGTACCCGATGCAAAGGCCGCCGCATCAGTCACAAACAAATTCTTCACGTCCCACGATTGATTGAATCCGTTCAGCACTGAGGTTTTCGCGTCGCCGCCCATATGCACCGTACCCATTTCGTGAATCGAGTGGCCGGCTACGTCGGGCGTCTTGGGCAATTTCACTTCGACGGCTTTCATCTCGCCAAACAGTTCTTCAAAAGTTTTGCGCACGTATTTGAACATTGCCAGATCGTTCGCCTCGAAGGGGTAATTGATCTTGAGCGCGGCTTGCCCCCACTTGTCTTTCACTGTCGGGTCGAGTTCGACGAACTTGTTCGGGCTGCTAAGCATTTCGCCGTGAATCGCCAGCCGCACACGCGAGCCTTGCCACTTGCGAATTTCTTCTTTGAGCTTCAGGCCGAAACCCGCCGCGCTCTTTTGCGGCTTGAGCAAGTTCATCGGATTGCGCACTGAGGGTTCGATCTGAAATCCGCGCAAAAAGTCGCGCTTTTCGTTTTCACGAAAATATCCAAACCACGGAATGATGACGTGTGAACCGCCAATGCCATCGCCCGCTTCACGCTCTTTGTTGAACAGCGACGGCAGATAGGCTTCGCCCGTCGCGTCAATGTGCTCAATGAAATTCTTGCCGATCATGCCGCTCGAATTGGCGATGCCTGAATTGAGCAACAACCGCGTCGTTTCAAGCGTACCGCACGCGGCGAATACGACACGGCCTTTCACTTCGAGCGTCTTGCCCGAAGCGCGATCAATGTAACCAACGCTGCTAGCCATCCCTTTGTCGTTCACATTGATCTTGTGCGCCATCGCGCTGGTGATGAGCTTGAAACGTTGCGGAAACTTTTGCATCAGCGGAATGACTTGCCGAAACGCCGAGTTATAAAACGAATTGGTTTCGCATCCGTCCTGACATTCGCCGCAATAGTGGCAGGGCGAGAACGTACCCGAAGGCGATTTGTAAGTTTGCGTCAGGTGCGCGCGTCGTGCGCGAATCGCGCGAATGCCCAGCTTGGT
The DNA here is from genome assembly GCA_031414155.1 of Acidobacteriota bacterium. Classification (GTDB taxonomy): domain Bacteria; phylum Acidobacteriota; class Blastocatellia; order RBC074; family RBC074; genus JACPYM01. The sequence goes on along the minus strand of JANNUY010001097.1, from coordinate 8,963 downwards.
TGCGGCTTTACTGATTTCTACGTCAGGGCATTTCAGCGCAACTGGTGGAAGATATTTGCCATCGGGCAGATCGGGATGATTTTCAGCTTGTCCGCATACGCCCATGAAAAGCTCGGCCTTGTCGTAATAAGGCGCGACATCTTTATACTCAATCGGCCAGTCGAGTCCCGCGCCGTCTTTCGAGCGCATCTTGAAATCGGCTTCGTTGAACCGGTTGCAAAAGCGTCCCCAGAACATCGTGCGTCCGCCGACGTTGCGCGCGCGGAACCATTCGTAAGGCGTTTCTTTCGGCGCGGTATAAGGCTCATCCTTCGTGCTGCCAGTGATCGTGTATTTCTTTTGAAACTCTTCGCTCTTATCGAGTGACTCGCGGCGCGGTAAGGACGGATCAGCCGGTTGAAAGCCGCGATAAGGATCGTCGTATGGGAACTGCGCGTGATAAGGAAAGTCGTCGTATATGCGCAACGGCCCGGCGTCGAGCATCGCTACGGTTAAGCCCGCGTTGACTAATACCCAAGCCGCCGTGCCACCGGCTGCGCCTGAGCCGATAATGACGGCGTCGTATACGGGTTCTTTGCGTGCGACGGGAGTGCGTTTCTTTTGCGTCCACATAGAGTTGATGAGTCCCTTCGCGCTACTGCGCTTTGGGAGGATGAAATGCTTTGTATCGCATCTGAATCGTCCGGTCAGAAGACGAAACGAGCAACAAGCGTTTGTTGATTGAATTGATGCCTTCGGGGAAATAAGTGAGTTGATAGCGGTCGTTGCGGACTTCGTCGCAAATCTCTTTGATGGCGACTTTCACGTCACCGTCAATGCGATAAACCCTGCCGCCCGTGCCTTCGGTCAATCGTTCCAGGGCTTCGGCTGGTTTGGGAGCATTGGCGCGCATGGCGCCGCGCGTGCGATCACGCACCTGAATCGCATAAACCGTCACGTTCTCGTTTTGCAACGTACCTAAAATCCGCTCGAACTTGATGCTGCTGTTGCGGTCAAGGCCGTCGCCCACAATCACAATGACGCGCTTGGTGTATTGCACCAGCGGGCGAAACACGTCTTCCATCACGACGTTAAGCGCGTCAAACAACGCGGGCGTATCAGTCTTGCGCAACAGTTCCTGTGTGCTTTCTAAATCTTTCGGCGCGTCTGTCCACTCGGCGATGATTTCGGGTTTCTTGTCGTAACCAATCACCATCACTTTATCACCTTCGTAAATTTCAGGCGCAAACGCAGCAGGGATGTTCGACAATTTTTTCACGTCAGCCTGCAACGTAGACGAGTTATCCATCAACACCACAAAGCGCGCGGGCGAAGGGTCAGGCGAGAACGATTGAATCTTTTGCAGCACGCCGCCGTCATAAAGTTCGAACTCGAACTTGCTGATGATCTTTTCAGCTTCGGCCTTGTCGTCTGGATTGGCGAGCAAATGTTTCGGCTTGGTCGGATCGTCTACGCGCTGGGCAATGACGGGCAACGGCGTGGTGCGGCGACCCGACACGGGGTTGCGGCCAGATTGGCTGAACGCCGCGAAACAAAAAGACAGTGAGACGAAGAGACAGAGAGACAACGAGACAGAGCGGTTGACGTTGCGTAATGCGATGGTTCGTTTCATGGCGCTTCCTTTCACGGTTTCTGAAATCTTAGGTTTTGCTGGCCGCAGCCTTTTCGGTTTTGCTTTCGGTCTTGGCAGCTTTGCTCTCAGTTTTGTCAGTCTTGCTTTCGGCTTTTTCGGTTTTGCTTTCAGCCTTATCAGCCTTGCTTTCACTCTTATCAGTCTGGCTTTCGGCCTTTTCAGTTTTGCTCTCGGTCGTCTCTTTTTTAGCGCCGCTCTTGCTGTAATCAGTTACGTACCAACCTGAACCTTTGAAAGCGAAGGCAGATTGTGAAATAAGCTTTTCGAGTTTTTTTGCTTTGCATTTGGGGCATTGCTTGAGCGGGTCATCGCTGATCTTTTGCATGACTTCGAGCTGATGACCGCATTTCAAACATTCGTATTCGTAAATCGGCATAAAGTATCTTTAGTAAACCTCTTCGGGCGAAACCTCTCCGTAAAATTGACGCGCGGGCAGAATTAACAGGCGAAAATGTAGCACAGCGAAAAGTGTCGAACAAAGCACTGGGCCCACCTGAAATGCGGCTTGTTCGCACGACGCCAATCTGCCAGAATCCTCCCGCCGCAAGAATCACCGCTATATCATCGGAACCGCTTATGAGAACGTCATTCAACCGAACGCTTATCACCCTTTTGCTGGTAGCCCTGAACCTGCCAGTTATCGCTCAAAACCCCACTCAGTCTAAAGACACGTTTCGTCCGACGATTCGTGCCACGCGCGCCATCGTTGCGGGCGGGCAGCCGTTAGTAGTGGAAGCCGGATTGCGAATGTTACATCGCGGCGGCAATGCCATTGACGCGGGCGTCGCGGCTACGTTTGCCGGTTCGGTGATAGAGTTCTCGCACTTCGGTTTCGGTGGCGAAGTGCCTGTGTTAATCAAGCTCGCGGGCAAACCCGTCATCACGATTAACGGACAAGGGCAGGCTCCGCAACTGGCGACGCGCGAGTTTTTCGAGAAGCGTTCAACCAATCCCAACGACGAAGTGAGAGGCCGCAAGCAGGGTTTGATTCCGGGTACGGGGCCGCTGGCGGCGACTGCGCCGGGCGTGCTGGGCGCAATGATCGTGGCCTTGAGCGAATACGGCACGATGACGTTGGCCGAAGTGTTGCAACCCGCAATTGAATTGGCCGAAGCCTTCCCGATTGATGAGTTGCGGGTGAATTACATTCGCAACACGCGGCCAGTGTTCGAGGCGTTCGCCGAGAGCAAAGCCATCTTCCTGCCCAACGGCGAAGTGCCGAAAGTCGGCGACATCTTCGTGCAAAAGAATCTGGCGAATAGCTTGCGCGAACTCGTCGCCGCTGAAAAGCGTGCTGCCAAACGCGCCCCAAATGCTGGACGCCGAGCCGCGTTGCAAGCGGCGCGCAATCATTTCTATCGCGGCCCGCTGGGCCAACGTTATTGCGACGCGATTGAAAAAGCCGGTGGCCTCTTGCGCACGAACGACCTCGCCGCGTTCAAGGCGGATGTCGAAGAGCCTACGCACGTAAGCTTCAAAGGCTACGAAGTTTATAAAACCGGCTTCTGGGCGCAGGGGCCAATGCTGTTGCAAGCCTTGAATTTGCTCGAAGGCGTAGACCTCAAGGCGCTCAAACATAATTCGCCTGATTACATTCATACCGTTATCGAATCGCTCAAGCTGGCCTTCGCCGACCGTGATCGTTATTACGGCGACCCGCGTTTTGTGAAAGTGCCGGGCACTGAGTTGTTGTCGAAAGATTACGCGACTGTGCGCCGCGCGCTGATTGACGCCAACACGGCTTCGCAGGAAGCGCGTCCGGGCGACCCGCTGAATAAGAAAGCCATTGCGCAACTCATCAGCCAATACTCAACCGGTGCTTCAGAGATTCCCGAAGCCGAACGCGCGCACGATACGACTTGTGTCAACGTGATTGATGCGGCAGGCAATGTCTTTTCGGCTACGCCGAGCGGCGCGTGGCTGCCGAGTTTCGTCGCGGGCGACACAGGCATTCCGATCTCTTCGCGGCTGCAAAGCGCACTGCTCGTCGCGGGGCATCCCAACGAATTGCAACCCGGCAAACGTCCGCGCGTGACGCTTTCGCCTACGTTGATTTTGAAAGACGGACAACCGTTCGCGGCGATATCTACGCCGGGCGGCGACAATCAGGATCAGGCGATGTTGCAAGTGCTGTTGAACATCACCGAGTTCGGCATGAATCCGCAGGAAGCCGTCGAAGCCGCACGCTTTGAAACCCAACACTTCGTTTCGTCGTTCGACGATCACAAGTTCAATCCCGGTTCGTTGAGTTTGGAAAAACGCTTTGGTGAGGCTACGGCGGACGCGCTGAAAAAACGTGGCCACAAGCTCGAAATCAAAGACGATTTCAGCCCGACTTCCGCGCCGACGATTATTTTATATGACCCGGTGCGCAAGCTGATTCAAGCCGGAGCGGATGTGCGGCGCGGGCGTTACGCAATTGGGTGGTAGAGAAGGTCACTATTTATGCTGGAAAGCTACGAAGCAATCATGCAAGGAAATCGAATTGTGAAATGGCTGGGGACACGTCCACCTCAAGTTGACGCGGGCATCCCCGTAAAAGTGCTGATAACAATCCTTGAACCGGTTTCGTCTCACGAGACAAGTGACCTTGACGACAAAGCAGAACCGACAACTGACAACGCCTAAAATTGTTTAACAGGAGCCTTACGCTTTTTTGATTACTACAGAAGTTCAGCGCATCGCCGAATTACAACAAGCTATCGAGAGCGTCATTCGCGGCAAGTCTGAAGCCGTGCAATTGGCGATTGCGACCTTGTTGGCGGGCGGACATCTGCTGGTCGAAGACGTGCCCGGCGTAGGCAAAACCACGCTGGCGCAAGCCCTGGCGCGCTGTCTTGACGGCAGTTTTCAACGCATTCAGTTCACGAGCGACCTGTTGCCCTCTGACATCATCGGCGTATCGGTTTATCACCAGCACACGGGCGATTTTGAATTCAAGCCGGGGCCGCTGTTCGCTAACTTCATCGTCGCGGATGAGATCAACCGCACGACGCCGAAAACGCAAAGCAGTTTGCTCGAAGCGATGGCTGAAGGGCGCGCGACGATTGAAGGGCAGACTTATGAATTGCCGCGACCGTTTTTAGTATTGGCGACGCAAAACCCTACGGAACATCACGGGACTTATCCGCTGCCCGAATCGCAGTTGGATCGCTTCTTGATGCGCATTCGGTTGGGTTATCCCGCGCTCAACGAAGAGAAAGAAATTTTGCGGCAACAGGCACACTTTCATCCGCTGGATCGGCTTAAACCGCTGATGCACGCGCGCGAAGTCATCGAATTGCAGGAAGCCGTCAAACAAGTTCGCGTTGATGACGCACTGCTTGATTACCTGATGGCAATCGTGACGGCGACGCGCGAGAACGCGGCGTTTGAGTTGGGCGTCAGTCCGCGCGGGGCATTGGCGCTCTATCGCGCGGCCCAGGCGCTGGCTTTCACCGAAGACCGCGACTATTGCATCGCCGACGACATCAAGCGCCTAGTCGTACCTGTTTGCGCCCACCGCGTCGTCGCAAGCGCGCAATACGTTACGCATTTGCGGCGCGGCAATGAGTCTGAAAAGCTGTTGATCGAAATGCTGAACACGATTCCCGTGCCGCTCTAAACCCGCCCGTGGTAACTCGCTGTGTCGCAAACTTCCCGCAAAAAGAATTGGTTCTTCGCGCTCGCTAGTACGACCTTAGGTGGATTGATGCTGGGCGGAATGGGTTTTGCCTTGTGGGCTTCACAACGCGGCGATCTTGAATCAGTCAGCTTTTGGACGCGCATCTCGCTGGTGAGTTTTGCGGTCTTTCTGGCTTACGCCTTGTGGAAACTGGCACACTCATTGTTTGTGGCAGGTACGGCGTGGATGCCACTTCATATTCCGTGGCTGGGCGTAATCTTCGGCTTGCTGGTCGCCATCGTCGCGGGCGCGGCATTCATAACCGGCAACAATTTATTTTATTTGTTGCTGGCCGTATTCAGCGCGACGTTGATCGTTTCGATGCTGGCAAACCGCCTGAACCTCACGCGCCTGTGGGTTGACCTCAACGCACCGACACATATCTTCGCCGCCGAACCCGCGCGGCTCGACATCACGCTCACCAATTTCAAACGAATGCTGCCTGCTTTTTCGTTGACGCTCGCGCTGGAACGAAAAGGCGATGACGACGGGCAGGTGCTGGCTTGTTACACCATCGTGCCGCCGCGTAGCCGTGCGTGCCAACAGGTTTCGCATACGTTCACACGACGTGGGGTTTACGCGCTGGCGCAACTCGCGCTGCATACGCGCTTCCCTTTCGGCTTGGTCGAGCGCCGCTTACGCCTCAAGCAAGAAGGCGAATTGATCGTCTATCCGCCACTCAAGCCGTTGAGCGAATTCGCCACAGCCCCCTTCTGGCAAAGCGGCTGGCACGAAAGCCAACAGCGCGGACAAGGCGGCGACCTTTATCTCATCCGCCCTTATCAACCGGCGGATCGGCGACGCGCAATTGACTGGAAAGCCACGGCAAAAACCGGGCAACTGATGACGCGCGAACTCACGCGCGAAGAAGACTGGCAAGTGACAATTGCTTTCGATGCGACAACGCCTGCCGCCAACGAAGAACAATTCGAGCGCGGTGTGAATTTCACCGCGAGTCTCACCGACTGGCTGATTGCCAAAGGCGCAGCGGTGCGCTTGCTGATTGCGCAACCAACGACCGCAGGTGAAGATTCGCGCGCCTTGAGTGATTACGGCGCAGGCCGCGCGCATGGCCTGTCGTTATTGGCGATGCTCGCGCGCGTTAATATGCCTGCGCCAATGGCTGCGAACGAACCGATAGCCATTCCCCATTGGATGGCGCGGTTGGGCAGCGCGCTGCAACAAGTGGAGTTGGTCGAAGAACACGCGACCACGAATTATGAATGGCTGCCGTTATTGACCGACGTACGCGATGGACGTTCGACGCTCTTGCTGGTGACACCCATACCGCGCGCGCACTTGCCTGCATGGTTAACGACGACCGCACAAGTGTTTTGCTTTGCTGAGATTTAGACGATGACTTTGGCACTATGACCTTAGAAAGCTACTTCAAGCTGTCTTCTTATGCGTTGCTCGCCACGAGTGTCGGAATGTTGGCAGCGACGGGACAACTTGGTGCGCTCAGCCTGGCGGCGTTTGGTTTGGCGTTGTTAATTGCAGCTTTCGCCGACACCGGCAGGATGCGTGCGCAGCATCTTCATTGGGCGCGTTGGACGATCATCAGTCATCGCCTGCAACAACTGTGGCAAGGCAAAGGCCCGCAACGTTGGCTCATCCTGTTATTGATTCCGCTTTGGGCTTTCGACAAGTATTGGCTCAACGAACCGCAACACGTCGTCACGCTGCATTTATTGCTGGCGTGGATGGCGTTGCGCTTGTTGCGTTTCAAGCAAAACAAAGACTGGCTGTGGCTGTATGTCGCTTCGTTTTTCGCCGTGTTGCTCGCCGCCAGCGTAATGCTCGACGCAGTGTTTTTCGTATTGCTGGTGGTTTATCTGCTCGCGGCGATTTCGACAATGGTGAGTTTTGAGATTCGCCGCACTCAGGACGAATGGCAGCGCCAACACGCGCTAGGTACGCTCACGACAGAATTCTGGCGGACTGCCGACAAGGGGCAAAGCACACAACGCATCAACTTGCGCGCGCCGCGTTGGCGCAACGTATTCATCTTTGCCTGTTTGTCGTTGTTGTTGATTGCGGCTCTCGCGGCTCCGTTGTTTCTAGCCATGCCGCGCGTACCCCGTCCCTGGAACGGGGAGCGCGGCGAAGGGCGTGGCGAAGAAGGTTTGTCAGGCTTCAGCGAAACCGTGCGCCTGGGCGAGATCGCGCGCCTCAAGCTCAACCGCGCGCGCGTGATGCGTGTGAAAGTCAACTGGCCGCCGAACGCAATGCCGCAACAACTTTATTGGCGTGGCATTGCGCTGCATCATTACGAGGGTGGTGTCTGGCTGAGTACCGCCGGAAAACCCCGCGCGCTGTCTGAACTTTCAGGCGGCTTTTATGTGAGCGAGCGCGAACGCGATCAGGAGCCGCCGCCTTTCACAGAACAGCAATTTCTCGTCGAATCGGTCAATACCAATGTGCTGTTTGTTGCGCCACGCGCCGTGTGGGTGAGCGGGCCTGATCGCGTAAAGCGCGACGAAAGCCAGTCGCTGTCTACTGACCATCTTTCGTTTCATCGGTTTCGTTATCAGGTGTTGTCTGACACAACGTTGCCGCGCGCCGACGCTTTGCGCACCGATCAAGCTGTCACTTATAGCACCGAGATGCGTCAGCGTTATTTGCAATTGCCACCGCACCTCGACGCGCGCATCACGCGGCTGGCGCGTGACGTAGCCGGTGACGCCAAGACGAATTACGACAGCGCTGCGCGGCTCGTCGAACACTTGCAGAACGCCTATCAATACTCGCTCGAACTCGGCGTCGTAGAAGAAGGCGACCCGTTGAGCGATTTTCTATTCAACACCAAAGCCGGACATTGCGAGTATTTCGCTTCGGCGCTGACGATCATGTTGCGTACGCGCGGCATTCCGGCGCGCATCGTCAACGGTTTTCAGATGGGCGAATTCAACGAACGTCAACAGCTTTATGTCGTGCGGCAATCAGACGCGCACTCGTGGGTCGAGGCTTACTTTCCCAAACACGGCTGGGTGACGTTCGACCCTACGCCCGCCGCCGGGCTGAGTCAGTACGACGAAGCGTGGTCAGGGATGTTCGGCTGGTTGCAAGGCATGAGCGAATCGCTGCAAAACTTCTGGCAAGAGCGCATCATCGAATTCGATTCTTACGAACAGTTTTCGCTGTTGATGAACCTGCAACGCAACCTGCTGCGCTGGCGCAGCGAAGCCGGTAACCACTGGCTCGACTGGCAAACGCGAATGGCTGAATGGTTCAATCCCGACCAGCCAAATACCGCCAAGACTGAAACAAAAAACGAAGCAGGCCGTGATTGGACGCAATGGTTCAACGCGCGCAACCTGAGCATTGCGGCATTGCTATTGGCTTTAGCTGCAAGTGTTTGGTGGTGGCGACATACGCGCTCGTGGCGTTATCGCTTTCGCCGCGACGCTGCGGGTTCCGCCGTGGCCTTTTACGAAGAAATGCTCGCGCAACTCGCCCGCTTCGGACATCGCCGCCCCACGCAACTGACGCCACGCGAATTCGCCCAACAGGTGAACCAGCCGAGCGTCAGCGAACTCACACAGCTTTATCAACAGGCGCGCTTCGGCGGCGCGCTGCTTTCACCGCAACAGATTGAGCGCGTTGACGTGCTGTTGCGAGAACTCAAAAAGGCAGTACGGGGAGTGTGAGCGACCTGAGCCTCGG
>JANNUY010001096.1:0-1555 GCA_031414155.1 Acidobacteriota bacterium | reverse complement strand
CATCGTAATCGCCCATATCAAACGCGTAATCGGTGCCAATGACGATTTGCGATGTACCAACCTGTGCAATCAAATTGCGTAATTGCTCAGGCGAATACACGAGCGAATCGAAATAGATTTGCTTGAGATATTCACTCGGTTTTTTCTGAATATTGCCCGCTTCAGGACGAACTTTATAACCGTGGTCGGAACGACCGATATAAGCGGGCAAATATCCGCCGCCGTGCGCCGCTACGATTTTGACGCCGGGGTTACGATCTAAGACACCGCCAAAAATCAGATTGGATAAGGCAATCGTCGTTTCAAGCGGCTGACCGATGATGTTCGTCAAATAGAACTGATTCACCCGTTCGCCCAACGAAGTGCCGAGCGGATGAATGAACACCACGCAACCGAGTTCATTTGCCTTCGCCCAAAACTTTTCCAAGCTCGCATCGGCCAGATCAAGCCCGTTGACGGCGGTCGAAATTTCTACGCCTTTGAGGCCGAGCGTTTTGACGGCGTGGGTGAGTTGCTCAACCGAAAGTTCAGCGTGCTGCAACGCAACTGTGCCGAGTCCGGCAAAGCGTTCGGCATTGGTCGCGCAACTCGCTGCAACGTGTTCGTTTTGCACGCGCACGATTTCTTTCGCCAAATCAATGTCAGCCCAATAGTAATACTGATTCGGCGAAGGGCTGAGGACTTGCACATCAACGCCCATCGCATCCATATCGCGCAGCCTTTCGTCGAGGCTGGTCATTTTGCGAAAGGCTTGCGGCAACATCTTATGTAAGTTATGCGCGACCGAAGCCGCGCCTTGCGCACGCAGCATCATTTCCGGCTCGCCTTTTTTCTGCGGGCAAGCGGCGACCAGCGGCTCGACGGCAGGCGTAAGCAAGTGCGCGTGCAAATCTATCGTGAAATGTTTGTGCGCGCGCATCGTTTGCACATGCTTGTCATTACCGCATTCGTTATCACAAGTGTGAAGCATTCCGTAACCTCTGGGAGTTTGTTGGGAAATTAGATTCACTGCCTTTAGCTCCGTAAATAGAAGGAGCGAAATGTGGCAGATGCTGTTTCTACAGTAAAGAAATCAGAAAAAATTAAATTCTTTGAGAGAGACTTGCCGTCTCCCGATCATAACGAAACTGGTCAATCGTTCCGTTTTCGATTTTTTCCATTACGGCTTCGATCACTTCCAGCGGCACGAGAAACCATTCTCTGGGTTGCACGGGCACACCGAAACGATCTGTCAGTTCCAACTCCAATCTCGCGCTACCAAAAAACTTCTGTAAGAGCGCCTCTAGCTCCTTCCGTTTGATATTCATTAGTTTGAAGGTTGCGACGATTTCCACGTCCGCGAGCAAATAGGTCGGGTCTTTCTTCGCGTTGGCAATGCGGTCTTTCACGTCTCCGCCGGTCACGCCGATCTTGTGAATGACCGCGCGATGCTGTGCGATAAAAGGATGCTCAGATTTGCTGCGCAGCACATAAATCGTACCGCTGAATAACTCGTCCGCTTCCTCGATTCCCGCAAACAGCGGCCCCAGGTCTGGATTGGTAATGCGGCGGCTGG
>JANNUY010001095.1:0-3093 GCA_031414155.1 Acidobacteriota bacterium | reverse complement strand
CCAGAAAAGCTCTGACAGAAAAGCTCTGACAGAAAAGCTCTGACAGAAAAGCTCTGACAGAAAAGCTCTGACAGAAAAGCTCTGACAGAAAAGCTCTGACAGAAAAGCTCTGATTGATCCGCTTACACTTCCACGGTTTGCCGAAGGCCTGTCGCTCTGAGGACAATGCAACCATCACACTTAACGCAAGGAGGCAATCTGATGAGTACTCAATCCGCGCCTGCACTTTACGCCGTAGAAATTGAAGACCTCGAAGACCTTGAGCGCCCTGTCGTTCACACCGCACCGCTTTACCTGCCGACAAACTTTGAGCCTGTCTTGATGCGCCGTGAAGACGGACGCTTTACCGCTGACGACTTTGCCGTATTCGCGGCGGAAAACCCTGACCTCAGATGTGAAATGAACTGCGAGGGTGAAATGATCATTATGATGCCTGTCGGGCCAGTAGGCTCGAATCGCAACGCCAAACTTACAGCCCGGCTGGTCAACTGGACGGATGAAGACGGAACTGGCTTGGTCTTTGACGCCACCGCCGGATTCACGCTGCCCAACGGCGCAGAGCGTTCGCCCGACGCTTCGTGGATTCGCCGCGCACGCTGGGACGCTCTAACGCCGGAAGAGCAAGAGACTTTCTCGCCGATTTGCCCTGATTTCGTCGTGGAATTGCGTTCGCGCACCGACCGCTTGAAGAAGTTGCAGGAAAAGATGGATGAGTACCTCGCCAATGGCGCGCAACTCGGCTGGCTTATTGACCCAATCAAAAAGCGCGTTCACATCTATCGCCCTGACGCGCCGGTCGAAATTTTAGACAACCCGGTTGAGCTTTCCGGCGAACCATTGCTGACAAGCTTTACGCTCAAGTTAGCGGGCATTCTTGACTGATACAGATGGCAGCCACGAAACCGGCGAAGGCCACGCCAACGGAATGTTCAGTAGCCCGCTACCTGCGCATGCCCGTCAATCCAGCATTTGTAAATCGCTGTCTTCAATTGATTCGGTCAAACCCAAGTCGCGCACTAGCGGGCTTATCATCGTACGGTGCAAGAGCAACGCCAGACAGCCACAACTCGCTACGGCGGTGGCAAGCGGAACGGCTGAATGATTGTGAAAGGCGCTGACCAACGAACCCACCAACGTAGCCAGTGCGAATTGCAACGTACCCAATAAAGCCGAAGCGCTGCCTGCTCGTTCAGCCTGATGCGCCATTGCACCTGCAATCGTATTCGGAAACGAAAAACCCAGTGACGCGACGTAAACCACGAGCGGCAACCAGATGCCCAGCATTCCGCCCCAGCCAGTCAGCGCCATCAGCAAGAGCAAAAGGCCTACGCCCGCGAGTATCACGACGATCCAATGCAAAATCTCGTCCGGCTTCCAGTGCGCCAGCGCGCGATGATTCAGTTGCGAAGCCGCAATCAATCCAAAGGCCGTCGCGCCGAACATTACGCCAAATGCTTGTTCGCTGACGCCATATAGCTTGATAAAGACGAACGGCGAATTTGAGATGTAAGCAAACAGCCCCGCCTGCGCCACCGCACCCACGATGGCGTATCCGTTAAACCGCCGATCTGCCAGCAACTGCCCATAAACCCGCACCGCCGTCCGCAATGGTTTGTCATGCTTATGCCGCGCCGCTTCGGGCAAAGTCTCAGCCAAGCCGAACACGGCAGCGAATAAAGACCCCGCGCCAAACAGCGCGAGAAACACAAAGATGGCGCGCCAACTGAAATGTTGCAGCATATAGCCGCCCGCCGTCGGAGCCAGAATCGGCGCTGCGCCCAACACCAGCACCAGCAAAGAAATAACTTTCGCCGAATTCCGCTGATCGAACAGGTCGCGCACCATCGCCCGCGCAATCACAATCCCTGCGCATCCGCCAATTGCCTGCACGAAGCGCAACGCAATCAACGTCTCGATATTCTGAGCCGCCGCGCATCCCAACGAAGCGAAGACATACAAGACGATGCCTACATACAAAGGCGGCTTGCGCCCGAAACGATCTGCCAGCGGCCCATAAATCGCCTGCCCCAATGCCATGCCAATAAAAAACGCCGCCAGCGAAAACTGTACGGCGGAACTGGTCGTATGCAATTCCCGCTCAAGCGTCGGGAAACTCGGCAAATACATATCTACCGAGAGCGACCCAAACGCAGTGAGCGCTCCTAAAATCGAAACCAACCGCCACGAAATTTTTTGCATGATGCGGGGATTATACAGCGTCGGTGCGAATAGCTGGCTCAGAAGCCACGGGCTGTCAGCCACACAAGCCCTTCTTCAAACCGGATGCCTGCCAAGCCAAATCTCTTCCGCGCGAATGGCAAGAATGACAGGGCGATTCATTTCAAGCGCATCCACCGTAGCGCGTCCCGTCGCAGTTAATCCAATCAGCCGCACGCCTTCCCAGACCAAGTGTTCTTCCCACACGTCCGCACGAGGATGAAAGAGATTTACTTCAACACCTGTTTGCGCGTCCGCCACTGTGCGCCGCGCGCCCTTGCGCAACGAACACGAAACGCAAGCCAGCGCGAGGTTGTCAGCGGTCGTCGCCCCGCCGTCGGCACGAGGAATAATGTGGTCTATATGAAAAGTGGCTTCCTGTCCGGCTTGGGCTAAACGGCAATATTCGCAACGTCCCGCCGCGCGTCGCAATACTAGACGGCGCAAGAATGCGGGAATGTCTTTCATCCGGCCATCCTTTCGCGCCCGGCGCGTTGCGCACGCAAGCGCAAGAGCGAAAGCATTTCCGCCAACTCGACGAGTCCGGCGGCTTCCTGACGTTCTTTCGCCGTGAGCGTTTCTCCGCGATCTTGCCGGGTGAGTAGTTCTTGTAAACGGCTGTCAACGCCAGCGGGCAATTTGAATTGCCCCGGCGCGAACGGCAACTCGATTTCTACTAATGCGTGTTGTGCCATGAGTGATTCCTTCCTGGATGTGTCACGGGTCTTTTGCCCCGCCATCATAGCGCAGAAACCTGCTGTTTGCCTGCGTGAAGAAAGCGAATGAGTGTGCGTCAGCTTGGCAACCGCAGCGCAATCAGCCTGCGCACGGCGTCCCATCAGGCTGCCTCATCACGCTACGCAACTTTGGCGAAGT
>JANNUY010001094.1:0-3202 GCA_031414155.1 Acidobacteriota bacterium | reverse complement strand
CCGAGAGTTGCCTCGTTTTTTTTGTGCCGTCCGTGGTGACCCGGCTTTGGGGCTAATCCGCAATCCGCCCTCCCCACTCCGCACTCTCAAAGACTGGCGCGACCATCGTCACATCCGGCAAATGCGTACCGCCCGCGTAAGGGTCATTCAAAATCACTACGTCGCCCGGTTGCATCTGGCAGTGCGCAATCGCGGCGGCCACCGACATCGGCATTGAACCTAAATGCACCGGCATGTGATCGCCTTGCGCGATGACGCGCCCGCGTTGATCGAAGACGGCGCATGAATAATCGCGCCGCTCTTTGATATTCGGCGAAATCGCCGCGCGCCGCAGGCTCACGCCCATCTCTTCGGCCACTGACGTATAAAGCGAACGATAGATTTCGAGAGTAATTGAATCCATAAGGAGAGGTAGCGCAATCTGCCGAGATTGCGCTATTCACTTACCGAAGCTCTGGAGCTGTGGTCACAATCAATGCCGTACCTCATCACGCGGCGCAATCTCGGCAGGTTGCGCCACCTTTTCTGCTATTTTCTCAGCTTGCTCAGCGCCTCTTGCGCCATCTGCATGACAACGGGGTCACGGTCGTTGGCGGCAGTTTCGGTGAGAAAGTCGCGGGCTTCGGGGTCGCCCCAGCGTCCGAGCCAATAGACGGCTTTGCGGCGAAATTCAGGGTAGTTACTGATCTTGATGATGCCTATCAGCTCGTGCAAGCCGTTGCGCGTATGTTGCAACTCGACGGCAGTGGCCTCGGCAATCGCTTTTAGTTGCGGGTCTTTGCTGTCGAGAAAGCCGAACAGAAAACCGATGGCCTTGCGTGAAAACCTCACATCAATCATCTGGTTGACGACGAGGATGCCAAAACAGCGCGCGTGCAAATCCGCCGCGTCTTTGATTTCAGCGCCGCCCGGATTGACCAGTACGTTCAAAGCAGCATTGCGCGCCGCGTGTACTTTGAACGAGCCTAACGCCAAACCCAAAGCCGCGCGTACTCCCGCGTCTTTGTCAGCAGTAAGAGCTTCGATCATCAAGTCTACAAATTCGGCGCTGCCAAGTTGGCCGAGCGATTGGGCAGCAGCGATGCGCGTGTTTACGTCATCAGCTTGGAGCAATTCCAGCAGCGGCGTGACAGCACGCGCTTCGCAGCCTTTCGCCAACGCAGCAATGGCAGCGACGCGCTTCTTGGCATCTTTCAGTGCTACTAAATGCGGCGTATTCGTCGCTGTTTCAGTCAACGGTTGCACGCATTGTTCATAAAGCGCAGGCGTCTTGAGCGCAATTTGTAAAGGTGCAGTGCTAGTGCGCGCTTCGACGACCAGCGCCAAAACGAAGGCCATCAAAATTGCGCAGCAGAAATTATGCGCGGCCTTTTTCATTTCCCTCCCCCTCTGCTTCCGGCGTGCTTTTCTGTTTGTCCGTTTTGTTCGTCAACGACAAGATCAAGCAAGTGAGAATCACGCCCACAATAGCCACTCCTAATTTGCCCAAACCCGCCGCTACGCCAATGGCGGCGGTCGCCCAGATACCTGCTGCCGTAGTCAATCCTTCAATCTCTCGTTTCGCTTCCAGCTTCAAGATCGCACCGCCACCTAAAAATCCGATGCCAGTGACCAGTCCCTGAATGATCCGAGAAAGGTCGGCGGAACTCATGCCAAATTCCAGCGCGCCCAGAATAACGATGGCCGCGCCCAGCGTGACGAGCATGTGCGTTCTAATCCCAGCTTCTTTGCCGGTGCGCTCTCGTTGGAACCCGATGACGCCACCCAATAACGCTGCGACAGATAAACGCACCAGCAATTGCACCAATTGCCGTTTATCGGGCAAGTCGCCTTTTAGTTCTTCCAGAATGATGTCTATCACCATTTGTTCCTCACGCCATCACATCAGGATTTTGCGCCGTCAACAACTTCATCCCACGCGTCGCGTGTCCCAACGCAATCACTACATCGCTGATGAATTTCTCGCCGGGCATCTTGCGCAAGCTCGCCCAATCCAGCGCACGCAAACCCACGATGCATTCATAGAGCGCCTGCTCACCAACTTGAATGCGTTTTTCTTGCGCGGGTGTGAACGTCATCAACGCATGCTTTTTCGCAAAGTTGATGCTCTCAAACGCATGCCCTAACAGTTTCAACCGCGCGCGCAGCTTGAAAGCCTGCATCACCATCGGCGGAGCTTTTTGTCCCGCCGGAGCTTGCGAATCGGCTTCGTCGTATTCGGCATCACTCGCCAGCGCGTCGGCTTGCAAACGATAAGTGACGAAATCCATGACCTGCGTCATGCGCTGCGGCAGGTTGTTCGCCGTGAAGCCCTTTTGCCAGCACGCCAGAAAGCCGTAAACCGAATGCAGCCCGAAACAACTGTAATCTTTAACCCGCGTGCGAAACTCTTTCGGCGCAACTTCGCCACGCGCTAATGCCGCCTGCCCCAACGCGCAAGTCGTTTCGTATTCGGCCAACGCGCGATCAATCACCGCCACCAAATCAACCTTCTCGTTATAAGCGTTCGTCCAGTTGGCTTCGGCGGGTTTCATCAGGTGGGCAAAAGCAATTAGGCTCCACGGCAAATGTTCGTGCATCAACTCGCCGCGTCCGTGCGACAGCGTCGAAACCGGATCGAAGCGAAACTGCCGATCATCGAACTTGTACACATCAGCCGCATCAGCGCGAAACAACTGCTCGCCACCCGTCACAACATCGCGCAGCGTATAAGCCTTGCCGCTTGCCGTAACTTTTTGTTCAAGCTGCACGCCCGCTTCGAGGAAGGTTTTCAGGAAGCTGTTTTCATGCACTTCGGCATCACGCGAAAAATAAACGTACCGCTTCCCATTCACCTCTTTGTCAAAAGCATAGCGCGCGCACAAATGGTCAACCGCGCTCGTGCCGTCATTGAGCTTGAACCCGCGTCCCATCCCGCGCACCGCGTGAATCAGCGCCGAAGCGTTCGCCAAATCGCGCGCGTAATGCGACAGCAACTCATCTGCCGCGCGCAGTGCGTTTTCGGCATTCGCCGCTAACGTCGCGGGCGCGATATTCTTTCCGGTCAAGCGTGTCGCCTCACTCGCAAAGCTCTGCGGCTTCGGTTCGCCAAACCATCCAGCGGAATAAGCGCCTGCGCCCGCGACAGCCGCGACGAGCGCGCCTCCGCCCAATAGCAACATCGTGCGGCGGCTTTTATCCGGTGACGTAATAATTGGCGATG
>JANNUY010001093.1:0-2039 GCA_031414155.1 Acidobacteriota bacterium | reverse complement strand
CATCAGCCGCTGTCGCACCGAATTTTTCAGAGAGCCATTGCCTTATGAAAGCGTGCATTTCTTGAGCTTGTGCTGGGGTCGCAGTGCGTCCCGTGCCAATTGCCCATACCGGTTCATAAGCGAGGATAATATGGACGAGGTCTGTGGCTGTCAACTCCGCCAAACTTCCGTTGAGCTGTGAGGCCACGATGGTTTGCGCATCGCCGCGATCACGTTCTTCGAGCGTTTCGCCGATGCAGAGAATCGGTGTGAGGCCGAATTGCAAAGCCGCGCGCGTCTTGCGATTTACGCTAGCATCAGTGTCGCCATAGAAGCTGCGGCGTTCGGAATGTCCGACGATTACGTGCGAAGCGCCTGCGTCCTTGACCATATCGCCGCAAACTTCGCCCGTATGTGCGCCGTGCTTCGTTTCGGTTGAAACATCCTGCGCAGCGACGTGAAGGTTTGAACCGTCGAGTTTATCTCGACGGATTTGAGCGCGGTGTAAACCGGCGCGATGACGATTTCGCAATGATTGCCGTTGGCGACCAGCGGTTTCAGCGCGAGCGCCGTCGCGCTAGCGTCGCTCACGAGTTTGAACATTTTCCAGTTGCCAGCAATTACAGGTTTTCTCATGGTTTTCATTCGTTAGTGGTTAGTTGAATCATTCGAGCAGTGATTTATTTTTCGGTCAGCGCGGCGACGCCCGGTAAGACATCGCCTGCCAGCAATTCCAATGTAGCGCCGCCGCCCGTCGAAATGTGCGTGACTTTATCAGCAAGACCAGTTTCGTGAATGGCCGCAACGCTGTCGCCGCCGCCGATGATCGAAGTCGCGTCGTTTTTCTCAGTCGCATTAGCGACAGCGTGCGCCACGGCGCGCGTACCCTGATCGAAAGGCGCTTTCTCGAACAATCCCATCGGGCCGTTCCAGATAATGGTTTTGGCTTTGGTGATGATTTCAGCATAAGTCGCTTGTGAAGCCGCGCCGATGTCCAAGCCCATCTTGTCAGCGGGTGTCTCGGTGACGCTCACGGTCACAGCATTCGCGCCGTCGTCTAAACCACCCGCGATGACGTGATCAGTCGGCAGCAGCAAGTTGACGTTGCCCGCTTTGGCTTTGATTTCGAGGCTGGCGGCGAGGTCGGTCTTGTCGAGTTCGACCAGCGACTTGCCGATTTCGAGGCCGCGCGCTTTCAAAAACGTATACGCCATCGCGCCGCCGATCAAAATCGTATCCGCTGATTTGAGCAGATTTTCAATGACCTGAATTTTATCGGACACTTTCGCGCCGCCAAGAATCACTACGAATGGACGCGCGGGTTCGCGCAAAGCTCCGATCAAGTAGCGCAACTCTTTTTCCATCAAAAAGCCTGCCGCCGCTTGTTTAACGAATTTCGTCATGCCTTCTGTCGAAGCGTGCGCGCGGTGCGCGGTGCCGAATGCGTCATTCACGTATACGTCGCACAAGCTCGCCAGCTTCTCGGCGAAGCCCGCGTCGTTCGTTTCTTCTTCAGCGTAAAAGCGCAGGTTTTCGAGTACGGCAAGCTCGCCGTCTTTCAGCGCGTTGACGACATTGGCGGCGTCATCGCCGATGCAATCGTTGGCGAACGCAACCGGTTTATCGAGCAGTTTGGAAAGATACGCGGCAACGGGTTTGAGCGAATACGTCGGATTGCGTTTGCCTTTCGGACGACCGAGATGCGACGCCAAAACAATACGCGCGCCTTTATCCATCGCGTATTGAATTGTAGGAATCGCCGACGTGATGCGCGTCGCGTCGGTGACTTCGCCGTTTTCAATGGGAACGTTGAAATCTACGCGAATGAATACGCGCTTGCCTTGCAGTTCAAGGTCACGAATTGAGAGCTTTGCCATAAAGTAATTTTGCTAGCCTTTCTGAAATGATGATTTGGTGTTGGCGCGGAGTAGGCGGGGAAAGTAACACAAACCTTAGGCTTGGCAAAAGCCCGAACGTCACCTGAACGTCAGTTGAAGCCGATGCGCGCGCAGGCGCTTCCGTGTATACTACGCGCCGTTCAAAAAAACTTGTCTCATGGA
>JANNUY010001092.1:0-1067 GCA_031414155.1 Acidobacteriota bacterium | reverse complement strand
AAAGTATTCGCTGACGAGCTGGTTGTCGGCGTCACGTTCATACGTCGTCGAAAGCACGATGGGCGGCGCAACGGAACCGTAAGCAGAAAGTTCAGCGGCGTGTAAAGCGAGGGTTTCAGGTTGCATAGAGATGCTCAAACGTTGAATAGCTCACGCAGGTCTTGCGAACTATGACAGATATGCACCACCTCAATAACATCTTCGCGTGGTTCGTAAAGAATCAGGTATTCACGCACGATCAGGCAGCGCAAATTCAGCAGCATATCGTTGCGTTCTCGCCCCAGATAAGGGAACCGCGCTAATAGATCGAGCTTATTGCGAAGATTTCGCATCACCCGCCGTGCGGCGGCGGGATTGTGCTCTTCCAGATAATCGCAAATGCGCGCCAAGTCTTTGACGGCTTGGTCGCTGAGAATGAGTGCTTTCATCCAATGGTCTCATGGCTTTTTCGTGCAGCGCGTCGGTTGGCAACTTCGGCTTGTATGTCGTTCATCAGTTCGTCCGCGTTGGCGTAACGGCGAAAATTGCCTTGCGCGATTTGTTCGCGTCCACGCAAGGCGGCTTCACGCAATTCCGCGATTTCCTCCGGCGTGAAAGTTGGCGAAGCGTATTCTTGCTCAATCCACGTAGACAAAAAACTTTCCGCCGTCAGCCCCACTGCGCGTGCTTGCTGCTCAATGTTGCGCAAGACTTCTGGCTTCAAGCCCGTTAGCTCAATCGTTCCGGTTTGTAAGTTCATCGCTACCTCTCTTCACTTGCCTGCCATCGTTTTATTCTGCTCATCCAGCCACGTTTTCAGCGGCGCGAAATAATCAATGATCGCCGTCGCGTCCATTTTGTCTTCGCCCGTGACGGCTTTGAGGGCTTCAGGCCAGGGCTTGCTTTGCCCCATCACCAACATGGCTTTGAGCTTTTCGCCCGCGGCTTTGTTGCCATAAATCGAACAGCGATTGAGCGGCCCGCTGTAACCCGCCGTCTTGCACAGCGCGCGGTGAAACTGGAATTGCAGAATGTGCGCAAGAAAGTAGCGCGCATACGGCGTATTGCCCGCGACGTGATATTTCGCG
>JANNUY010001091.1:0-2524 GCA_031414155.1 Acidobacteriota bacterium | reverse complement strand
CTTTTTGATGCTGTTCGGTTTGGGCTGGGGCTTTTTCGATTGCAACAACATGCCGATCTTATGTCAGCTCGTGCGGCCTGAGTTGCGCGCCACAGGTTACGGCTTGATGAATCTGGTGAGCATCAGTTGTGGCGGATTGGCTGATTGGGGCTTTGGCGCGCTGCGCGACCGGCACGTTCCGCTGAATGTGATTTTCGGCGTATTCGCAGCGGTCGCGTTGCTGTCGGTGTTCATCGTGTTAATGATAAAACCGCGCAAAGAACTGATACCTGTTTCGCCGTCTTGATGAGCGAACTTAAAACTTCAACCGCTCTAAAAACCGCATACTGACCGGAATCTGTTCGATGGCGACAGGCGCTTCGTCTTCGAGAAAGTACCATTTCACGCCCGCTTTTTGCGCAGCCTTCATGATCTCAGGCCATTTCATAATGCCGGTGCCGAGCGCCACATCGTTGGTGACTTCAGACTTGCCTGTGGATAAACCGACGGGTGTACCTTTCTTCATATCCTTGACGTGCATCAGCTCTACGCGACTGCCATATTTCTCAAGAAACTTGACCGGGTCTTGTTTGGCGTGAACCACCCAAAACACATCCATCTCAATCTTGACGAGTTCAGGTTTGGTTTCCGTCATCAGCAAATCAAACAGCGTGCTTGCGCCATAAGGCTGAAACTCGTAGCCGTGTGTGTGATAAAAAAACTTGAGGCCGTGTTTGGCTAGAGCTTCACTGGCGCGATTGAAAACTTTGATCGCATCGCGCATATCAGCTTCGTTGAACGAGCCGGTCTTATGCGCAATCCACGCGCAGCCGACGTATTGCACTCCCAGCGTCTTGGCTTCGCGCGCGACGCCTTCGAGGTCATCGCGGAGCCGCGCGTAATCAAACAGGCTGCTGACCGGCTTCAAGCCGCGTGCATCAAGTTGTTTTTTGAATTCATCCGCCGTGAGTTTGTAGTTGCTATGAAGCTCTACGTTCTGAATGCCAAAATCTTTCACGCGGTCGAGCGAACCTGGCACATCGCGTCCGAGTTCATCGCGCAAGCTGTAAAGTTGTAACCCCAGCGGCCCTTTGAAACTTGCGCTCAAGCCTGTCGCGGGTTTCAACATTCCCAAATCAGCCAGCCATTCTTCAAAGCGTTTCGGCCACGTACCAAACGGGATACCGTCGCGCGGACGAATGTTGCGGCCGTGTCCGCCGTGCGCATAAATGTGCAAGTCAGATTGCACGCCCGCGTTAAACAGCGAGTTGTGAAACTCTACGGTTTGTTTGGCATGAAAGGCGTCGTCCAAACCTGCGCTCGTCAAAAATGCCGGAGCCGAATCAGGTCGCGCAGTGATGTCCATTGGCTTCCAACCGGGATAGACCAGCCCGACAAAATCAGGACGACAGCTTTGGCGTTCAATCAGATCAGTTGCATTGAGCTTGCCGCGATCAAAGCGAATGTCCGCCAACGCAGCCAACGCCCCGCCAGCTGAAAAACCCAACAACCCAACGCGGCTCGGATTCACGCCCCACTCGCGCGCACGCTGGCGCACAATGCGAATGGCGCGTTGGGTGTCTTGCAAGGCTTGGCCCTCAACGGTGTATTTGAAATTCGGCGTTTGCTCCAAACGGTATTTTAGCAAGATCACATGCGCGCCGATGCCGTTTAGCCATTCGATCAAATCAGTGCCTTCAGAACCCCACACCAAATTGCGATGGCCTCCGCCGGGCGCGACGATGATCGCTGCGCCACTGGCTTTACTGGGCGGTGCGAGATAAACGTGGATCGAAGGATTGTGTACGTTGACGATGGACGCGATGCGTTCGCCCGGTTTGGCATCAGGCGGCGTAGTGACTTCTTTCTCATTC
Organism: Acidobacteriota bacterium; assembly: GCA_031414155.1. Taxonomy (GTDB): domain Bacteria; phylum Acidobacteriota; class Blastocatellia; order RBC074; family RBC074; genus JACPYM01. The sequence continues at coordinate 671 of JANNUY010001091.1, read as the reverse complement.
GCGCCTTGCAACGTAGCGTGTCCGGCAGGCCAGAGATAAACAATTTGAGGCTCGGCGGCAATGACAACAATCGTCAAACACAACCAAACAGCGAGGATAAAACTTGTGCGGAACAACATGAGAAAAAGTCCTTTCAGATTTCAGATTTGAATTAGCGTACACCCAACGCTTGGGCGTAACGCGCGCCGTATGTGATAACGAATTGCGCCCCCGCTCGTTTGAATACGTGCCACGTTTCGAGCAGCGCGGCGTCGAAATTCACCAACCCGTTTTCAGCGAGCAACGTCAGCCCGCCATATTCGCCACTGACTTGATAAGCGCCAACCTGTTTGCTCGTGGCTTCGACAATCGGGCGAATTAAATCAAGCGAAGTCATGCCCGGCTTGACCATCAACAGGTCTGCGCCTTCATCGGCGCAACGCAGGCTGGCGGCAATGGCGGCCGTGCGATTGCGCGGATCGAGTTGGTAATGCCGCCGGTCGCCGAATTGCGGCGCGCTATCAGCCGCCTCACGAAACGGGCCGTAAAAATTGCTGGCGAATTTCGTGCTGTAACTCATGATCGGCAACAGCTCGAAACCGTTCGCATCAAGTGTCGCGCGGATGTGCGCCGTGCGGCCATCCATCATATCGCTCGGAGCTATGCCGTCAGCGCCCGCTTCGGCAAAGGCG
>JANNUY010001090.1:0-10665 GCA_031414155.1 Acidobacteriota bacterium | reverse complement strand
TGCGCACATCGGCGTTTGAGGTGGTGGCATAACGTCCGCCGATGCCTTCAAGTATTTCGGCAAATCGTTGCAGCAGCGGCGCCCAATCGTGATGTTCTTCGACGTAACTGCGCGCGCCTTCGCCCAACGTCTGCCGCGCTTCCTGATTACGAATCAGACTGACGACCTGATGCGCGAATTGCTGCGGCGTTTTGCCGATGTGCAAATGTTCGCCCTCGGTGACGTGCAATCCAGCGACTGCTTCGGGCGAAGCGACTAACGCCTTGCCTGCGGCCATGGCTTCCAGCACTTTGTTTTGCACGCCACGCGCGATGCGCAAGGGCGTAACGCATACCGTCGCCGCGTGCAGATAAGGCCGCACGTCTTCGACAAAACCGGTGACGGTGACGCGCGCGTGCTGCGCAAGTTGCTTTACTTCTTCGGTTGGATTGCTGCCTACGATCATGAATTCGGCGCGCGGTTCTTGCAGGTGTATGAGCGGCAAGATGTGTTCGACAAAATACTTCACGCCTTCGACGTTCGCGTAATAGTCCATCGCACCCGTGAAGACTAACCGAGGCGCAGAAGGGTCGGCAAACCATTGCCGTTCCGCCGTCGGCATCTTGTCGAGCATACTCAGTCGCCACTTTTCAGGACGATAAAACGTGAGGTCAACGCCGTTGGTCAGCGTGCGCAACTTGGCCCGGCGGGTGAATTCATCCAGTTGGTCAAGCAACTGAGCTTCGCGCGGCGTGGTCAACAACGTGTGCGCATACTTCGTCACGACTTCGTGTTCGTAATGCTTCAGGCGCTTCCATTCGGTGTGATAAACCTGCCGCATCGGAAAGCCATTGCGCAACGAATAGTCGCGCCACTTTTCGGAATCCACATCTACCAAATCAACGACCGTGCGCGAAGTCAACTCGGCTGGCACGTATTGCGCCATCGTCGAAGAGTAAACAAACACCGCATCGAAGTTATGGTCAGCGCATTTTTTTGCCACCGCGCGACGCATCCGCCGCTGGTCGTAAAAGCCCAACGAAAGCGGACGCTTCCCCGCTAACGTGAACATCGCCGAGACATTCGCCCAACGCCGCGACAGCGGCAAAATTTCTACCTGCGTACAAATTTTCGCCAGATCAACTTGATAGCCCAAATCGCGCGGATCATCGGCAAAAGCCACTAAATGCACTTCGTGGCCGCGTTCGGTCAGCGCCCGCAATTCGTGAAACGAGCGAATCTTGTCTCCTTTATTCGGCGGATAAGGAATGCGGTGCGCGAGAAATAAAATTTTCATGAAAGCCTGAATGAAAGCCTAACGCTCTGTGTGTGATTGTTGCTTGCGTGGCAGGCGGTCAGCCTACCTTGTTTACTGGCGAAATTACACCGCTGCCCAACACCTTCATCATGCCTTCGCCGCTATCTTCGATTGTGTTTTGTGGAGAAAGAGGGGGTCTTCAATCCGCTTTGCAAGTGGAGCGGAATTTGAAACATTACTGGCACTTACGGCCTAAGTATGCATGCCTATTGCGTTTTATGCTCAGGGCAAATACTTGACGAGCGGGGGCCCGATCAACTTCGTCACCGCGAGGGGCAGTCGCTTCCAGGTTTCGATTATCAGTTTATATTTCGGATTGGTCGGATTGAGATTCGGCGGTTGCTGGGCGCGTACCAGCAAGGTGCGATAAGGCAATACGTGTTCACGCATGCCCCAACCGCGCTTGAATTCAAACGCGCCCGTGCCGCGCTTGCTGCGTCCAAAATCGAATCGCGCATAGCCGCGCTCCGCGCTCTGTTTCATCAACTCAGCGTACATAAAATTGTTAATGCCCGTGCGGTAAAACTCGCCATAGGCTCCGGCGTAATAAGGCATCACCGCATCGCGGAAATAAAAACTCAGCACCGCGCCCGCCGAGCGGCCTTCCTGTCGAATCGAAAGAATGTCGCACTCATTCGGAAATTCGCGCAGGAACTCGGCAAACAACCGCTTCGGAAAAACCGGCGTGCCGAGATGATGAACGCTGGTCGCATAAACTTCATAAAACTCGTTCAACGCGCGGTCATCGCGTTCGAGCGTCGCCGTCAGATTGTGCTTAGTTCCTTGACGGATCATCCGGCGCGTATCGCGCGGAAAGGTCTTGAGCAAGGCCTCTTCGTCCGTCGTGATCGAATGATCGAAAGTCACATAAAGCTGATCTTGCAGATGGTAGTTTTCATACGCCGCTTCGTCGTAAAACGGCTGCATCGCGGCGGTGTCACGCAATTCGAGGAAGTCTACGTTGAGTTCGCGGGCGAGACGCGCGGCGGCTTCGAGCAAGGCGCGATGCGCAACGGCGTCATCCGCCACAATGCCGCCATAAACCGCATTCGGCGTCGAAATCAACATTGAACCGAACAGCGGGCTTTTGACATGCATCAAGGGCAGGACGCCAACGATACGTCCGTGGCGTTCAGCGTAAAGGCTGTGATCGCGATGGCCCCACGTGCGTTTCACTACGTTAAGCCAGCCAGTCAGGTGGCAAAACGTTGCGGCAGGCGCTGCTTTCACATAAGCATCCCAACGCGCTGCCTCCGCCGCCGAAAGAGCATTGATCTGTGGAACAGGCTGCGACACCAGTTCGCGTGGTGCGATAGCAGACGTAGCAGAAGATGCGGTAAGAACACCAACTTCTCTCATTGAGGTAACCAAAAAGACAGTTATGCGGGAGGTCGGGTTAAAGGGAAAGCAGGTAGATTCGCGGTAACGCGCAGCTTCGTCACTTGAGCGTTTTCACCCAGGGAAAAGTGTGAGACGAACGAAGCAGCACGCCTTAATCGTGAACGTAGACCGGACCGGAGCCAATCAAAACCGGTGGGCTTAACGTAATCGGTCGTTCACGTAATTGCAGCACTTCACGCATCGTGGAAAAGCGGAAGTCGCTGAGTAACCGATGTAAGCGCGGTTCGGTTTTTCGCAGGTTGAAGCGATGACGCCAGACGTTGAGCCGGGAACCTGGAACCGTAGGCTGGGCCGGATCAACTTCCCAAGCGTGAATCATGAAAACTGCCGCCTGCTGTTCAACTTCGTTCAAGTGATTAAAACCCCACTTGAACCAGCGATAAGGCGCAAAGCGGAAATATCCGCCGCCCACCATCGGCATGTTTTGCCCAGCCAGACGCACGGTTGACGGTGGGAATTCCATCAATTCGCCCGCCTCGCAATGCAGCATATGCGGGAAGCGTTCAGCTTCGGGAATGCCATATCGGTCGTGGTGAATCGGGAAAATCGAAGAGTCGTAACGGAAGCCTTCTTCCACCAGAATGTCCAGGGCCCACAGCGAATCCGCCGTGATCGAATAAGTTGGCGCGCGATAGCCTTCGACCTCTTGCCCGATGATGTCTTCGAGAATCTTTTTCGCGTGGCTCACGTCACGACGAAATTCGTCGCGCGTCTGATGACCGATGAACCGGTGACCATAACCGTGACAGGCGACTTCATGACCAGCAGCAACCATCTCGCGCACCATGTTCGGGTAACGCTCGGCGATCCAGCCCAGGACAAAAAACGTAGCGCGGGCCTGATGCCGCGCAAAAATTTCCATAAGCCGTTGTGTGCTAAACTCGACTCTGGATTCCCACTTATCCCACTCTTGCGGTTTTACGATGCCCGCAAATGCTTCGACCTGGTAATAATCTTCCACGTCTACCGTCAAAGCATTGGTGAATTGATGTTCTGTTGTCATTGTTTTGCTCACGGGTGACGGAGCGCTCCTGTTTCAATAGGGCTTAACCATGCTCCATCTCCCGTTCACTAGCACCTTAATACTCTACTAAAAATTAACGCCCGCGAAGGCTTCCCCTGAGGTCATCTGCGAACTAACGCCGTGGTTAAAAGAGTGAGTGGGAATGCACCCTCTTTGCGCTCATCGTCGGACAACTTCGAAAGTGCCATTGCCTTGTTAAAAAGCCAAAAAACAGCACTATCAGTGGACGCACAACTTGTTTGATTGAAAACGCTTTGAACACCTAGCAAGCTTAACGCGGAAGTGAGAGAGTACCACGCGACGTGTTACCGTTACCGGCAGGCTATTTTTCCGGCTAATCACGTCCTCACTTCTTCGTTGCGCTTGCTCTATACCTTGGTGCGGGGGGTGCAATCACCTAGCACAGAAATCAGGAATTCCGTTGCTGTCGTTGAGACGAAGTGAATCATAGCCGTCACGCCTGATGCAATCAAGCCTCCTCCCCAATTGTTGGTGTCCTAATCGTGTGTTGCTGATTATTAGATACTCAGCTTAATTAGCCAACGCTGTCGCGGCAAACGATGCCGCGACAGACGATACAGAGAACAAATCCATTGATAATTTAAGCTATACTGAAGAAGTTGGCTGTTCAAAAAGAGACGTGACGTTTTCAGCGACACACGATTAGGTGCCTCACTCATTCTCACGCAAGAACTTAAATTAGAAATGCTATCCGCCAGTTGTACCTTCCGTTAAACCTTGCCTGCTTTCTCTCACCCTGATCTCGCGGCCTGGGTGTAAAAAGACGGGTTTACTGTGGCAGCTACTGGCAAGGAAATTATAGGGAGCTTTGAGACCCTCGCCGTTCGCGCCACTTCTTGGTTGAGACGTTCGCCAAACAAGCGCCTGCGCAACTCTTCGCGCAAGGCTTCTGAGAAATGCGCTACCTGTGTGAGCGAAAGGCTCAAGCGCCGCATTTCGGTTTCGAGCTTGCGACGATAATCGCCGACCGATGAATCCGACACGCCTACCATTTCGGCAATCGCCAGTTGTGAAGGTTCTGCCGGATCGAAGTAGCAATGCCATAAAACGCGACACAGCCTTTCAGTACGCACCGCGTTCTCTTTCGTCAAGACATGCAAGCGCGCCAGAAAAGTGTATACAGCAGAATTCGCCAGAGTCACTTCTTCCTGTTGGGTAAGCTGCTCCGCCGGATTCGCGTCGGCACTGGCGAGCGCGTCGGCCTTGACGCCGCCCATACGCTCTTCGCCAGCATCAGTCTCAATCGGCGTAAGCGTAACGTCCCACACCGGCAGTTTCGAAAGCGCGAATTGCCGCAATACACGTAGCGGCGCAGGGCCATCAATGGCTTGCAAAATTTCTACGAGCAAAACGGCTAGTTCCTGATTGCTCACGATCAGTTGCGTATCGCCGCTGCAACCTGCGCGACGCAAATCACGTGTGCGCATCGAAACCTGCGTTAGCGCAACCATCGCGGAATGCCCGTCCTGCGCGCTCTTGCCTTGCTCCCAATCAGCCAAGCCGTAAGCCGTCTCGGCTGATTGGCGATAACGCGCGACATTGCCATTGCCGCCCCCATTGCCTCTCCCATTCCCTCTCATGGCTTTAAAGCGCGCGTCGGTTTCCAGCACCGTGCCGATGCGGCGCACCATTCGATAATTTTCAGGACGGCAACGCCGCAAAATCCCGATCAGGTGATTCGTCAATTCGACCTGAAAAATTTCGCGTTCGATGTCGGCATCTGTCATACCGCTTTCAAGGTAGTGGCGGAAGCGGTCTTTTTGCAGCAGCACCAGATAAAGGTCGTGTGCTAAGTCTTGCGCAGAAAACAGTGCCGACGTACTCGCCATCGCCGTTGTCCCGCCTTTCAACGCAGAGCGCACCAACGGATGTGTATTCACCATGCGCTGCAACGCACGCAACAAACCTTGTGCGTCTTCCTGCACATAAGCCTGCCATTGCGATTTGGGTGCGGTGGTTTCGGCCTTTACCAAAAGCAATTTTGTCGCCGATGCGACTTTAGACGCCTTTACCGTAATGGCGTTCACGAAAGGCGGTTGGCTGACGACATAAGCCTTGGCCGATGCGACCACCCCAGCTTTCGACATGGGCTGCGGCGCAACCGCCGGAGACTGTCTTAATGCTACTAATGCACTCATTTTCACCCCAAGCTTGCGTCGAACTGTTATGGCAGTTGGACGCAGTGATCCTGATACACCAAGTGTGTGTAGTTTACGGCTCACGCCAGCCTGCGGTGACAGGCAAGCGCCGACGCTTATGCTTTTCGTGCGATAGGGGTAACGGTGGGCCAGGGATAACCCGCAACTTCCCTTACGATCGCAATGCGAAAGGCTTAATTGTTGAACTATCTCTGATAAAACCGGGGAAATGCAGGAGTGAGGGTCGCCCGGTAAAAAACATTATCTATTCGTGTCTGGCACCAACTTCTTTGACGTTACGAACTCGCCATTCGACGCCAAGCGCAATTGCTTTTTAGTGGTTTTCAACCAACCCGCTAACGCGAACCTGATTGAAGCATTTGCAACCAACAAGATCTCCGCAATCTTGCCAAATCGCTGTCGCAGCCACTATCGAAATAACTTTTGCTGGTATGGTGCTTGTATGGCAGCACGAGCAGATGGCAAGCATTATAAACTGGCACTTCAGTGCTGACTAGCCCTTTTTACGTCTAATTTGAAAAATTTACATACATCTCACGACACCTAATAGCTATAAACGTCAAAAATCATTCATTCTGCTGGCATCTATTTGGCTATGCTGAAAATTATGACTCTTCGCCAAAGGTATCGCGGCGCTTTTCAAAAAGGGTCACGCTTAAAGCCCCGCCTAAAATCGTGAAGCCGAATAAGATCGTCGCGCCCAACAGTGCGACCGGCAGCAAGAATCCCAAAACGATTTCACCTGTCGTCATTCCGCGTAAGAGTTCCACTGCTTCCATTACCTGTTGCTGTTGAATGGTGGTCATCGTCGCTGCCGCGCCTTCCAGCCAGCGCATCCCAGCCGGCAACATCGCCAATTCAATCGGCATGCCGATGAAGACATTGATGACGGCTCCTAACAACCCTGCTTGCCCTGCGACCCGCGCCGCTTCGGCATGCGTGACACGCTTCGATGAACTTTTGATATACATCCGCACAGCCACGGCTCCGCCCAGCAATGCCCACATGCAAAAAAGCAGGTTGCCGAGTTTCAAGACGGGTAACGTAGAGAGGATGCCTACGATCAAACCGCCGATGAGCGCGGGATGATTACGATCTGTTTCAGCCATGTAAAAAAGTTTCTCCTGAATGAATCTGCTGCCAGTCCTTCACGATGGCATGACGATGATGGCACATCCACCAAGCCAACGCGCCGCCCGCTAGCGCGCCAGTCAACGTGCGCGACGTTGGCGTATTCGTCCATAACCCCGTCACGCTTAAAATCCAATCCAATGCCAAAGGCACAAGTGCCGCCAACAACCATCGTCGCGGCAACGCAGGCAAGCGCAACGAAAACAACCAACCCAGAGCGAAGCCGACATAAATGCCGGTGCAACGCATGCAAACCGGCAAGGGAAAGTTCAACCAACTGAATGACCGCTCTGGCTGTTGATGGCAAACCAATGCGAACACTCGGTATAAAACCAACGCAGGCAATAATCGCCCCGTCGCCATCAACCACGGAGCCATTAACAACAAGCCCAACCAAAGCAACGCTACCAACCCTACAGCGCAATACAGCCAGCGCGCCTGCCGGTCACATTCGGTCAAAGCGCACGAACGCATCGGGGCCGCCTTCCACGTGTACGGTGTCAATGAACCGTACGCTCTTACGTTCGGTCGTCATAATCAATGATTGAGTGCGCTTGCCGTGGCCAAAGAAACGCACGCCGCGCAGGATCGTGCCATCCGTCACGCCGCAAGCCGCGAAGATAATCTTCTTGCCCGGCGCGAGTTCGTTCGTGTCGTAAATGCGTGACGGATCGTTGATACCCATCGCTTGCATGCGTTCAACCAGACCGTCAGCAATCTTCGCCTGGTCCTCGGGCATTTCGAGTTGCTCTTTCAACACGAAGCGCGCCTGCATCTCGCCGTTCAGACATTTCATCGCTGCTGCGGTAATCACGCCTTCCGGCCCGCCACCGATGCCCATCAGCGCGTGTACGCCTGAACCCGCGACCGCTGCCGAAATGCCTGCGGACAAGTCGCCGTCCGAAATCAAACGAATGCGCGCGCCGCATTCGCGTATGTCTTGAATCAGCTTGCGATGGCGCGGACGCTCCAACACGACGATGGTCAGGTCTTCGACTTTTCGATTGAGCCGTTTGGCAATCGCGTTGAGGTTGTCGCGTACCGGCGCATCCAAATCCACTGCGCCTTTGACCGAAGGCCCGACGACGATCTTGTTCATGAAAATGTCTGGCGCATGCAACAGTCCGCCTTTCTCTGCCGCCGCCAACACCGCAATGGCGTTCGCCGATCCCGTAGCGCAAAGGTTCGTGCCTTCGAGCGGATCAACCGCGATGTCTACGGCTGGATAGTCTTTCGTACTTTCGCCGTGCGCGCCTTTGCCGACCTGTTCGCCGATGTAAAGCATAGGCGCTTCGTCGCGTTCGCCTTCGCCGATGACAATCGTGCCGCGCATCGGAATCGTTTCCATCACCGTGCGCATGGTTTCGACGGCGACGTGGTCGGAGTAATCGCGTTCGCCCTGGCCCATCGTACGCGCGGCAGCAATCGCAGCGGCTTCGACAACGCGCAAAAAATCGAATGACAAATCATAAGAAGGTTCAGACATACGAACTCCTTTTAGGTCTAATTAGGTCTAATTAGGATCGAAGCAAGCGCGGCAACGAGCTTCATAAGCGTCGGCTGCGCCAACGACGACGCGCTCACGGCTGGCAATCAAACGTTGGGTATAAGTCGCGGGGCTGCCGCATTGCATGCAAACGGCACGGGCTTTGGTCACGTCTTCGGCAATCGCCATCAGCAGCGGCATCGGCTCGAACGGACGCCCCAGATAATCCATATCGAGTCCGGCGATGACGACGCGCTTGCCCCGGTCAGCGAGTTCGTTGACGACGGTGACGAGTTCCTGATCGAAGAACTGGCCTTCGTCAATGCCTATGACTTCAGTGTCAGGCTCAAGCGCGGCAGCAATGTCGCGCGCCGTCGTGACGGCGACGGATTCGATCTTCATCGCCGAGTGCGAAACGATGTGCGTGTCGGAATAGCGCGCATCAATCGCGGGTTTGAAAATCTGCACCTTCTGCCGCGCGATCTGAGCGCGACGCAAACGGCGTATGAGTTCTTCGCTTTTGCCGCTGAACATCGAGCCGACAATGACTTCGATAGAGCCTTCGTGTTCACGGGTAATTTTCGTGTGACCGGTCTTGGTGGTTTCCGTCTGGGAGGACAAGGGTGGTTGTTCCTTTCTGCACGCGGTAAAGTGATGATGTTAAATGATGACGGGGCGACTTTTACACGCAAACCAAACCCCGTGCAAGATAGCCGCTGGGTGACGTTCTAATCGCGCTTTGCCCGCGCGGTGCACGCGCTTTGAAAGCACTTTGGCATTTCTTGAAAAGCCCAAATATGGTTGTTAAGATGCCTTGCCTGATAGGTGAACCACCAAGCGCGAACCAAAAGCTGGCTTCATTCGTAAGAGGCAACTTACCGCTGCCAGCGTCAAAAGCAATGCTGCGGAAATTCAGAAGTATTGAGGGAGTAAGAATTTTATGGATAACCAATTCAATCATTCGCCGAATAACAATTTCGACAACATCGTGATTACGCGCAACGACGACCACCAACCGGCGCGCAAGACCAACTGGAAATTGATGAGCCTGCTCGGCGTCGCCGTGCTATTCGCCGGAACCGTTTTCGGCTCTATCGTAACGAACAAAGGCTGGATGCCTTTCGCCAAAGCGAACGAATCCGTTTTACCCGCTATCGCCTCTGGGCCAAGTCCGGCGCTGGATGGCAACGTCATCCTCAACGGCGGCTTCGCGCAAATCGCCAAGTCCGTCACACCCGCCGTCGTGACCATCGAAGTTTCTGCGCGCGAAACAGCGCGCCGTTCGCCTTTCGGACAAAATCCCTTCCGCGATTTTTTCGGCATTCCCGATGAAGACCAACAAGACGAAGAAGGCACGCCGCGTCGCCGCGTCCCGCTCCCGAACGGGCAGCAAACACCGCAAGGCAAGGGCCGTCTCGTGCCGAATGGTGTAGGCTCCGGCGTGATCGTGACCGGTGACGGATATATCATCACCAATAATCACGTCGTCGAAGGCGCAGAGAAAGTAGAAGTTTCGCTGAATGACCGCCGCCAATTCACTGCCAAAGTTATCGGCACCGATCCCGCCAGCGATTTGGCCGTCATCAAAATCGAAGGCAGCAACTTCCCTACGGTTGCGATTGGCGATTCTGACACTACGCAAGTCGGCGACCTCGTACTTGCCATCGGCAATCCGCTGGGCGTAGGCCAAACCGTCACGATGGGCATCATCAGCGCCAAAGGCCGCAGCACCGGCGGCAGCCGCACTGGACGCATTCAAGACGCCCCTTACGAAGATTTCATTCAAACCGACGCCGCCATCAATCGCGGCAATTCGGGCGGCGCGCTGGTCAATTTGCGCGGCGAACTGATCGGCATCCCTTCGCAAATTCTCGCGGGCGGCAGCGGCGGCAGCATCGGCATCGGCTTCGCCATTCCGACCAAGATGGCGCGCAACGTGATGGATCAACTCATCAAAGGCGGCAAGGTACGGCGCGGCAAACTCGGCGTTATCGTCACTGGCGTCTCGCCTGAATTCGCCAAAGAGTTCGGCTATTCAGGCACGGCAGGCGCTTTCGTGCAGGACACCGAAAAAGGCCAGCCCGCCGACAAAGCGGGCGTCAAAGCGGGCGACATCATTACCGAGGTCAACGGCAAGCGCATCACC
>JANNUY010001089.1:0-1842 GCA_031414155.1 Acidobacteriota bacterium | reverse complement strand
CCTGCATCCCAATCTGAATTTTGACGGACGCAATCCCGATGAAGTCGAACGAGTCCACGCCGCCAGCAAAGAGATCATGAAACTTTGCGTAGACGCAGGCGGTTCGATCAGCGGCGAACACGGCGTCGGCGTAGACAAGATCGGTTACATGCCGATGATTTTCGATGAGGCTTCGCTGGCCGCGATGAACGGCGTCAAAGACGTATTTAACCCCGATGGCCTGTGCAATCCGGGCAAAGCCGTACCCGCCGCGCGCATGTGCCGCGAACACAAAAAGGGCTTTAATTTTCTGTTGGAGTAATGTCCGCAATCAGGCAAGGCTGCACATAACAGACTTTTACATTTGGTCGAGCAGCTTGTCGTACTCAGCGTGCGAGCCAATCCAGTACCAAATCATCGTATCGTCTTCTTTGACGCCCAACGCTCGCCAACCTTTACCTATGCGAACGGAATAAACCGGTAGCGTGTCGTGAACTTTCTTAAAGTGTAAGCCTGGATGCGTAGGGTCGTGCTTCCATTTCAAGTAAGCCACTCGCGCTTGCCGCCGAATTTCAGGCGGTAAATGGCGTAGGCACTTTCTAAAATTTTCAGTGGTGTGCGAAATCATTGGCAGTTTGAACGGCTTGGGTTTTTCCGGCAGCAAACTCAGCCAAGGCTTCCTGGGCAAGTTTGGCTAAAGTGTTTTGTGATTGAGCGAAAGATTTTTCCCAACGCTGTTCGTCCGCCATCTCTTCCAACAACAACGTGGCGAGGGCATCCTGTTCGGTGGGAGGAAGTGTGGCAGCTTGGGAAAACGCCTGTTGCAACAAAGTGGTCATACGCAATCAACTCCTGATAAAGATGATGAAATCGTTCTTTGACAGCTTTACGGCTGACTCCTACACTCTGCCGCGTTTTGTTGATGCGAGTCAACGAACGCTTGGGGGTGCATTGGATTCGACAGGAGTCCTGACCCGATGGATGCATACCGGGACGCTTGTAACCCGTAAACTGCGAGCAAATGTTAATTGCGAACCAAGAACTCGCAATGGCTGCCTAGTTAATACCTAGTGGCACAGCCCGTTCGACCGCGCTTCGCCTAAGGGCGCGGAACCGAGCGTCATTCTCTTGGGCTGGTTCTCAGATGCAGGTCAGAGTTTGAGAGCGAGATAATCTGGCATAGTTTCGGTGCGGTTCTTCGTCGCTTCTGCTGCCGTGCCGAGACGAAATTTAAGCGAAGCGACTAAGTATGTAGATGCCTTCGCAGATGGCTGCTAGACGTCGGTTCGATTCCGACCACCTCCATAAACAAAGCAAAAGGCAATCACGCAGATTGCCTTTTGCTTTTTGATTTTATGAACTCCCTTCCCATCGGCGTGTTCGATTGTGGCGTAGGGGGTTTGACCGTCCTGCACGCGATTGCCGAAAGACTGCCGAACGAAAACCTGATTTATCTAGGCGATACGGCGCGCGTGCCTTACGGGACGAAATCCGCCGCGACGGTCGAGCGCTATGCTGTTGAAGATGCGGCCTTCCTGATTGAAAAAGGCATCAAGCTGTTGGTCGTCGCCTGCAACACGGCGTCGGCGATGGCGCGCGAACGCTTGCGGCGCGAGTTTGACGTACCGATTCTGACAGTCTTGGGGCCAGGCGCGCGAATGGCTGCGCGCGTGACCCGCAACGGTCGTATCGGCGTCATCGCCACCGAAGCCACGGTTGAAAGTGGTGCATACGTGCGCGGCATTCACGAAGCGCGCGCTGACGTTGAAATCGTTCAACAAGCCTGCCCGCTATTTGTCTCGTTGGTCGAAGAAGGCGAACTTCATTCGCCCATCGCGCGTTTGATCGCTGAAAAATATCTGA
>JANNUY010001088.1:0-2948 GCA_031414155.1 Acidobacteriota bacterium | reverse complement strand
GGCAATGCGGGCGACACGGTCACGAGCGGCCTGGAAGGCGCATGGACTTCCAAACCAACTGCCTGGACTTCGGAATACCTCACCAATCTGTTTGCCCATGAATGGGTAAAGACCACCAGCCCGGCTGGAGCGACTCAGTGGATTCCCGCGAATGGCAAGGCCGCGAACACCGTGCCGGACGCGCACGATCCTGCTAAGAAACATGCACCGATCATGTTCACGACCGACCTAGCGCTGAAGTTCGATCCGAGCTACGGGAAAATTTCAAAACGCTTTGTAGATAACCCTGAAGAATTCAGGCTCGCGTTTGCCAAGGCGTGGTTTAAGTTGACGCACCGCGACTTAGGCCCGCGTTCGCGCTATGTCGGCGCTGAAGTTCCGAAAGAAGACCTGATTTGGCAAGATCCGCTGCCTCGCGTCAGCTATAAACCAATTGACGCGAAGGATGTGGCGACACTCAAATCCAAAATCATCGCATCGGGGTTGTCTGTCCCTGAACTCGTCAGAACAGCTTGGGCTTCGGCAGCCACGTTTCGTGGCACCGATATGCGCGGTGGCACCAACGGCGCGCGCATTCGTCTCGCACCGCAGAAAGATTGGGAAGCAAACAACCCGACTGAACTAACCAAGGTGCTGGCGCGGCTGGAAGGCATTCAGAAAGAATTCAACGGCGGCGCGAAAAAAGTATCGCTCGCCGACCTGATCGTGCTGGGTGGCAGCGCAGCCATTGAGCAAGCCGCGAATGCTGCGGGCCAAACTGTGGCAGTGCCTTTCACGCCGGGACGCGCGGATGCGACGGAAGCGCAAACCGACGTGTTGTCTTTCACCCCGCTGGAACCGATGGCTGATGGTTTCCGCAACTACTTCCGCAAAGGCCAACGCCTTTCTCCTGCTGAACTGATGGTTGATCGGGCGAACCTGTTGACGCTCACCGTTCCTGAAATGACCGTGCTGGTTGGCGGGCTGCGCACGCTGAATGCCAACGCCGGACAGGCTGCCCACGGCGTATTCACTGATAAACCCGGAACCTTGAGCAATGACTTCTTCGTGAACCTGCTTGATATGTCTACGAAATGGACGAAGTCGGCTTCAGCCGAAGGTATTTACGAAGGGCAAGATCGCGCGACCGGCAAGGCCAAGTGGACGGCAACCCCGGTTGATCTCGCGTTTGGCTCAAACTCAGAACTGCGCGCCCTGTCGGAGTTCTATGCTGCGTCAGACAGTAAGGCGAAGTTCGTGCAAGACTTTGTGAAGGCTTGGTCAAAGGTGATGAACCTCGACCGTTTCGACCTTCCCTAAAGTTGTAACGACCTAAACAAAAAAGCCCTGCTTGTCGTGAGTACGACAAGCAGGGCTTTTTTCTGGTGCCAATACTTGCTCTGGCCTTATACCGTCGCCGGATCCGCCACGTCAGCATCAATGCCTAAAGCAGCGAAACCTTTCAGCGCTTTTTCAACGGTGATCTTGCCTTCGCGGGCCAGCTTCGACAGCGTAGCCGCCGCGATGGCGTTGGCGTCCATCTCGTAAAAGCGCCGCAAGTATTCGCGGCTTTCCGAACGTCCGAAACCATCCGTACCCAACGATACCAAACGATTGCCCAGCCACGGTGAAAGCTGATCCGGCACGATTTTCATATAGTCAGTCGCCGCGATAATCGGGCCTTCGGTCGAATCCATCACTTGATTGATGTAAGGCCGTTGCGCTGTTTGGTCAGGATGCAAGCGGTTAAAGCGCTCGACGAATAGCGCATTGCGGCGCAATTCGTTGTAACTCGTCACACTCCACACATCGGTGATGATCTGGAATTGTTCTTCCAGAATCGTTTGTGCTTTCAACGCTTCGCCGAGAATCGAACCGCTGCCAAAGAGTTGCGCTTGCGCGATGCCCTTGCCGGTGCTGACTTTGTGCAAGCCTTTGAGAATGCCTTCGCGCGCGCCTTCGGGCATGGCGGGTTGCGGGTAATTCTCGTTCTGCAAGGTCAGGTAATAAAACACGTCTTCGTTGTCGTGATACATCCGGCGCATGCCTTCTTCGACGATGACCGCGATTTCATAAGCATAAGCCGGATCGTAAGCCGCGCAGGTCGGAACCGTACTCGCCAGCACATGCGAATGTCCGTCTTGATGTTGCAGCCCTTCGCCGTTCAACGTCGTGCGTCCTGCCGTTGCGCCGCACAGGAAGCCGCGTCCGCGGGAATCGCCGAACGCCCACGCAAAATCGCCCGTGCGCTGGAAGCCGAACATCGAGTAGTAAATGTAAAACGGAATCATGTGCATCCCGAAGTTCGCGTAAGCCGTACCCGCCGCCGTGAACGACGCCATCGAACCGGCTTCGGTGATGCCTTCTTCGAGAATCTGACCGTCTTTGATTTCTTTGTAAAAGAGGAAGTTGTCGGTGTCGTGCGGCTCATAAAGCTGGCCTTGCGCGGCATAAATGCCCACCGAGCGGAACAGCGATTCCATCCCGAAAGTGCGCGCTTCGTCGGGCACTATGGGAACGATGCGCTTGCCTACATTGGGTTCTTTGAGCAACGCGGTCAGAATGCGCACGAAAGCCATCGTGGTCGAAACTTCGCGGTCGCCTGAACCTTGCAGCGATTCCTTGAAAAATTCGAGCGGCGGCGTTTGCAGGCGTTCTTCCGTCACCTTGCGTACCGGCACTGAACCGCCCAACGACTTCAACTTGCTCTGAACATAGATGACTTCAGGGCTGTCAGGTTTGGGAATAAAAAACTCGAAGTTGCGCGCGGCTTCTTCGTCCATCGGCAAACTGAAACGTTTGGTGAAAGCGACCAGATCGTCTTCGCTGACTTTTTTCGATTGATGCGCGAGGTTGCGGCCTTCGCCGCCCGACGCGCCGAGGCCGTAGCCCTTGACCGTCTTGGCGAGAATCACCGTCGGTTGGCCTTTGTGTTCATAAGCACGTTTGTAAGCGTTATAAACCTTGAG
>JANNUY010001087.1:0-2458 GCA_031414155.1 Acidobacteriota bacterium | reverse complement strand
AACCTTACTGGCTTCAGCAGCCGCGCACTAAAGATCAATTCGATTGGCCGAACGACGAAGCCAGCAATTGGCCTTTCAATCAACCTTTCGATGCGCCGCTGTTGACCGTCAACGCTGAACTCACGTTAAGCGGCGAAAAGGTCGTCGTCGTGCAACCAGTCGAATATCGCTACTCAGACAAGACCTTCGGCGAGTTCCGCCGCGAGTTGAAAGTCGCGCCCGCGTTGACGCTCAACGTGAGTCCGTCGCTGTTGGTGATTCCTTCGGGCAGCGCAAATCGCTCGCGCGAACTCACGGTCGAAGTCACGCACAACGCACGCCGCGCAACGAACGGCGCAGTCAAGTTGCAAGTTCCCACGGGCTGGAAAGTCGAGGGCGGAAACACGCCACTCGCATTCACCAGACAAGGCGAAAAGACTTCGCGTACTTTCAAAGTCACGCCGCCCGCCGGAGCCAACGGCAATTTTGAATTGAAAGCTTTGGTCGAAGCTGACGGACGCGAATACTCGACGGGCTATACGAAGATCGAATACACGCACATCGAGCCGCGCTACATTTACAAACCATCGGTCAGCAAGCTCGAACTGTTTGACGTGAAGGTCGCGGCGAATCTGAAAGTGGGTTATGTGATGGGCAGCGGCGACGACGGCCCTGAAGCGTTGCGCCAATTGGGCGTCAACGTTCACCTGCTTGACGCCAACGAACTCGCGGCGGGCGATTTGTCGGCTTACGACACGATTGTGTTGGGCATTCGCGTATACGAAGTCAACGACGTAGCCATCGCCAACAACAAACGCCTGTTGGATTACGTCACCAACGGCGGCACGCTGATCGTGCAATACAACAAGAATGAATTCGAGACGGGCAACTTCGCACCTTACCCGATCAAGGTCGGACGTGGTGACCGCGTGACAGACGAATTCGCACCGATCACCATCCTCGCGCCCGAACACGCACTGCTGAACTTTCCCAACAAGATCAACGACAACGATTGGAAAGGCTGGGTGCAGGAACGCGGCTTATATTTTTTGAGTGAGTTCGACGCGCGCTATACGTCGGTGTGGGCTGCGCCGAACGAGAACGGCCAGTTGCTCAAAGGCGGCCAACTCGTCGCGCAAGTCGGCAAAGGCCATTACGTTTATACAGCGATGGCCTGGTTCCGCCAGTTTCCCGCAGGCGTGCCGGGGGCGTATCGGCTGTTCGCTAATTTGGTGAGTTTGCCGAAGGCGGTGACAGCAAAGAAAAAATAGCCACATCGTTGTTGGAGAGGGACCCGAACGTGAACGAGCAAGCCGATTACGACAGCCCGTGGAAAGACGTACTTGATCTCTTTTTCGAGGACGCGGTGGAGTTATTTTTTCCTTCGGCGCACGCACAAATTGATTGGCCGCGCGGTTATGAGTTCCTCGACAAAGAACTGCAAAAAATCACCGCCGATGCCGCGCTCGGTCGGCGTGCGGTAGACAAGCTCGTCAAAGTCTGGCTCAAGACGGGACAGGAGTTCCGGGTCTTGCTTCATCTCGAAGTGCAAAGCCAACGCGAGACTGACTTTGCCACGCGGGTTTATGTTTATCACTTCCGCATCTTCGACCGCTTCAATACGCCCGTAGCAACGTTCGTCATCCTGTCTGACGAAGATAAGAATTGGCACCCCGCCGCGTATCAAACCGCGTTGCTGGGTACAAAACTTCAATTCGAGTTTTCGACCGCCAAGTTGCTTGATTACGCTGACCGTTGGGACGAGTTGGAACAAAGCCGCAACCCTTTTGCCGTCGTCGTGCAAGCTCATCTGACCGCGCTGCGCACGCGGAATAACCCGCAAGATCGGCTACAATCGAAATGGCAACTGACCCGGCGGCTCTATGAACGCGGCTTCAACAAGCGCGAAGTTATCGGTCTTTACCGTTTTCTGGACTGGGTAATAAATTTGCCGACTGATTTGGCGGCTGAGTACAACAATCAACTGACGGCTTACGAAGAGGAGCAAAAAATGCAATACGTGACTTCAATCGAACGACGTGGAATTGAAAAAGGCAAAACGGAAGGCAGCGCCGAACTTCTGCTGCGGCTGTTGCGACAGCGCTTCGGCGCGTTGGAAGAAACCGCACAAACGCACGTACGCGCCTTGCCGCTGGAAAAACTCGAAGCGTTGGGCGATGCGTTGTTCAGCTTAACCACGCCCGCTGATTTGGAAGCCTGGCTGCAAGAACATCCGCTGCCTACGCCCAATAGCATGGCGAATTGATCTGTTTCGCTGCGGCTTCATTAACAGTTTACTCAACCTGAATCCCCTATGAGTGAGAAACGCTTTCGCATCGGGGTGCGATTAAAAGTGGGACTACGCACGTAGCACCCGCCAAGTGGGGCGGCAGTATGTGAAAATGGCGCCAAGGAGGCACGAGATGAAGTTAAGTTTGGAAGAACGGTTACGCGAGCATCCGGCGCTGCGGGCGCGGGT
>JANNUY010001086.1:0-4106 GCA_031414155.1 Acidobacteriota bacterium | reverse complement strand
ACACGCGCCGCGCACGATGCTCATCACGAGTTCGCATCCCGCCGAAGGCAAAACCACCATCGTCGCCAACACTGCGATTTCATTGGCCCAAACGGGTGCGAAGGTGGTCATACTCGATGCCGACATGCGGCGTCCGCGCTGCCACCGGATTCTTAATACCAAAAACGACGTAGGCCTTTCGACCTATCTTTCGCGTGATGTCACGTTGGAAGAGATCATCCAGACTGACACTGAAATCGAAAACCTGCATGTGATTCCCGCCGGACCGGTTCCGCCCAATCCCTCTGAGTTGCTGAGTTCGGTGAAGCTGCGCATTTTGTTGGCACAGTTGCAGGACACTTACGACCACATCGTGATTGATTCGCCGCCGGTGATTCACGTCACCGACGCGCTCATTGTCTCGCCGCAAGTTGACGGTGTCGTGCTAGTTGTCAAAAGCAATCACACGCCGCGCGAAGCCGTCGCGCGCTCCAAACAAGCCCTCTTAGACGTGAACGCCAAAATCTTCGGCGTCGTCCTCAATCACGTTGACCCTGCGCGCGAAGGCTATTATTACAATTACAAATACGCTTACTATAACGCGCCGGAAGAAACGTAATCTCTAACAAAAAGGGGAAACACCTTGCTGATATTGCACGCGAGTTGGCAATCAGGATTGCTGATGCTATGGGGCGAAGCCGCGCCTGTAACAATCGCGCTCGCCACCAAACGCAAAACGAAAGCCCGCAAAGCTGAGACTTGGGCGTATGACGCAGGAGCCGCGCGCTTGTTACAAGCGTTGGGCGAAGTCGTGGACGGCCTCAACATCGAAGCCGATGACACACAACTGATGACGTTGTGGCTACCTGCGCACAAAGGGCAGGCGCTGGCTTCGAGCGTCGTCATTGCCGATGCGCCGCCTGACACTCCTGCGCCGCAATTGTCGCCGTGTGCGGTTACGGCCTTGCCATTGGCTACGGTCGAAGCGGTCGAGTTGCTGGCGCATTGCATGCAACGCACGACGCTGGCGACGGGCGTGATGGTCGGCAACGATTTGGCTTACTGGGCGAACGTGTTGCGTTGGGCAGGCGCGTTGACGGTGCGCCAACAGTTCATGCCCGGCGTGCAATTGGCGGAAGGGAATTATTACGCGCGCTGGCAGCCGTTGCTCACGGGCACAGAAGCGCAACGTCTCACACAACTCGCGCAAGCCATGCCGCACGCTTGCCGCGCGGCTTCAGCCGATGAAGCCGCGCCTGATACTGCCGCCCTCACCGTCTTGCGCGAAGCCCTCAGCGTCTTTCTCAATCATCTGGTGCGTGACAGCGCGCCTGCGCCGAGCGTTAAGCCAGCCGGTAAAAAAGCGAAAGCCGCGTTCGACAGCTTGCACGATCAATGGCTGCACGCCTTGCGCGCCGAGCAGCCTGCGCTCGAAGGCACGCCCAACGAATTACAACAACTCGCCACGCAAGTGCGCGATTGGCAGCGTCCGTTGACGACAACGACTGCGACAGCGTTTCGCTTGTGCTTCCGCCTTGAAGAACCTGAAACCGAACGGGATGGCAATGATTCATCGCCCCGGCGCAAAGCGGCTCCGTCGCAAGATTGGTACGTGCGTTATCTTTTGCAGGCGATGGATGAACAAAGCCTGCTCGTACCCGTCGCCGAAACGTGGCAGCCGAAAAAGGCTACGGCCAAAGTCTTGCAACGCGGCGGATTCAAACCGCGCGAATACTTACTGGCCGCGTTGGGGCAAGCCGCGAGTTTGCATCCGCCGCTCGAAGCGAGTTTGAAAACGGCTACGCCCGCCGGGTACGCGCTCGATGCGACGGGTGCGCATCAGTTTCTCACCGAATCGGCGTGGCTGTTGGAACAAGCCGGTTACGGAGTGATGCTGCCCGCTTGGTGGACGCGCAAGGGCACTAAGCTCTCGCTCACCGCGCGAGCGCGCGCGACGACGCCGAAATTTCAAGGCAGCGGCGGACTGGGCCTGAGTCAGATCGTGCAATTCAACTGGGAGATGGCGCTCGGCGATGAGGCGCTGACTTACGCCGAACTCGAAGCCCTCGCCAAACTCAAAGCGCCGCTCGTCAAAGTGCGCGGGCAATGGGTGCAACTCAACGCCGACGAAATCGCAGCGGCGCTTGATTTCTGGAAGAAGCATCCGCAAGGCGAAACCACCGTGCGCGAACTCGTGCAGATGTCTTTGGGAGCGGGCGGCGCAGCGCAAACCAAAAGCGGGCTGCGCGTCAGTGGCGTAGACGCTTCAGGCTGGATCGCTGACTTTCTCGCGCAACTTAACGGCAGTTCTTCGTTTGTCGAACAAGTCGTGCCAACGGAATTCAACGGTACGCTGCGGCCTTATCAGGTGCGCGGTTATTCGTGGCTGGCGTTTTTGCGGCAATGGGGTTTGGGCGCGTGCCTGGCTGACGACATGGGCTTGGGCAAGACCATTCAAACGCTCGCGCTGATTGAAATGGATTGGCACGCGCAAAGCGTAAAACAACGTCGTCCCGTGTTGTTGATCTGCCCGATGTCGGTCGTCAGCAACTGGCAAAAAGAAGCGGCGCGCTTCACGCCCGATTTGCCCGTATTGATTCATCACGGCGCGACGCGGTTGAAAAGCGCCGCGTTCAAAAAGGCTGCGGCGCAACACGCCGTAGTGCTTTCGAGTTACGCGCTCTTGCACCGCGATCAGGCGCTGTTCGATCAAGTAGCGTGGAGCGGCGTCATTCTCGACGAAGCGCAGAACATCAAGAACGCCGCCACTAAACAGTCGCGTGCGGCGCGTGAACTCAAGAGCGATTACCGCATCGCGTTGACCGGCACGCCCGTCGAAAACAATGTAGGCGATCTCTGGTCGCTGATGGAATTTCTCAACCCCGGTTTCCTGAGTACGCAGGCCGCATTCAAGCGCAACTTCTTCGTACCCATTCAAGCGCAAGGCGATCAGGAAGCGACGGCGCAACTCAAACGCATCACATCGCCATTCATCCTGCGCCGTTTGAAAACCGACAAGACGATCATTTCAGACTTGCCTGACAAGCTCGAAATGAAAGTGTTTTGCACGCTCACCAAAGAGCAGGCTTCGTTGTATGAAGCCGTGGTCAAAGACCTCAGCGCCACGCTTGACGGCGGCAGCGAAGGCATACAACGCAAAGGCGCAGTGCTGGCCGCGATGACCAAACTCAAACAAGTCTGCAATCATCCGGCGCAATTTCTGGGTGACAACTCCGCGCTGCCTGGACGCTCTGGCAAACTCGCGCGCCTGACCGAAATGCTCGAAGAAGTGATGGCCCTCGACGAACGCGCGTTGGTGTTTACGCAATTCAGCGAGATGGGCGAACTCATCCGCAAACATTTGCAGGAAGCCTTCGGGCGCGAAGTCATCTTCCTGCACGGCGGCGTCGCCAAAAAGCAACGCGACCGCATGGTCGAACGCTTTCAAGAAGCCCCTTCAGAGAAAGATGCTCAAAGTCCACGCATCTTTTTGCTGTCGCTCAAAGCGGGCGGCACGGGATTGAATCTCACGCAAGCCAATCACGTATTTCACTTCGACCGCTGGTGGAACCCCGCCGTCGAAAACCAAGCCACCGACCGCGCTCACCGCATCGGCCAGGACAAACCGGTGTTCGTCTACAAATTGATAACCTTAGGCACCGTCGAAGAAAAAATCATGGCCATGCAAACCCGCAAAAAAGAACTGGCCGATAGTTTGTTCGACCCGGAAGCCAAGAACGGGCCGCAGTTAACAGCGGCGGATCTGAGTGCGTTGTTTGAGCCGTTGGGGTAAGTTCGCAACCGCACCTCCTTATCGCCTCTCGACGGTGAAGACGAGGGTATACACGTGGCAGGTTTTACAAAAGACGAGTCATTCCTCCATTCGCTAGCTCGCCGCTCGTTCCTAAGGTTTTGGAGCTGGCCGAATCTTTTTCGTGACCAAGGTGACAGTTGTAAAGGTGGAGATGGGAAGGAGATTTGTGACCTTATCGTTGTCTTCGGCGAAGATATTTTGCTGTTCAGTGACCAGAGAACTAAGTTTTCTAAAGAGAGCGAGCTTAATGTCGAGTGGTCACGCTGGGCCAGGAAAGCGATCAGCGGTTCAATAAAGCAGTTGATAGGGGCAA
>JANNUY010001085.1:0-10889 GCA_031414155.1 Acidobacteriota bacterium | reverse complement strand
GCGACTATCATCCGACGTTTAGGCCGACAAAGAAGAGCGACCTGACGAAACTTGTCGCCAATCTGCGCCAACCAGCCACGCAACTGGAGCTAGCATTTTGACGGCTTATGTGGTGACAGCGCGCGATTATGCAGGCTGGCGTGCGCAGGCGCGGGCGCTCTTGCAAGCGGGCGTTGCCCCGACCGAAATCGTTTGGAATGACGAAGCGAAACAAGACGCGCTCTTCGCCGCGACACTGCTTCCGCCCGCCACAGCCGCAGCCACAGCCACGCAAACCGTACCGCCCCAATTTCTCTCGCTCGCCGAAATCGTTTGCCACCATCGCGACGCCGAACGTTTCGCGCTGCTTTATCAAATGCTGTGGCGACTGACGCACGAAGAAAAATACTTGCTCGAACTTGCCAGCGATCCGCTCACACGCGCGTTGCAAATGATGGAAAAAGCCGTGCGCCGCGACGTACATAAAACCAAAGCCTTCGTGCGCTTTCGCAAAGTTATAGACGCCGACGATCAAGAGCATTTCATCGCGTGGCATCGTCCAGACCATTACAGCCTGGCGCTGTCTGCGCCATTTTTTGCGCGGCGTTTTGCGGTGATGCGCTGGACGATTCTCACGCCCGATGAATCGGCGCACTGGGACGGCGAGCAATTGCATTACGGCCCGGGCGCGACGGCCACGGATGCGCCGGATGAAGATGCGATGGAGCTTTTATGGAAAGAGTTTTATCGCGCGATTTTTAATCCCGCCCGCATCAAGCTCAAAGCCATGAAAAAAGAAATGCCGGTGCGCCATTGGCAAACCTTGCCGGAAGCCGAGCTAATCGGCGCGCTGTTGCTCGAAGCTCCCCAGCGCGTCGAACGCATGCTCGCACAACACGAAGCCACGTCACCGCTTATCTCAAACTGATTTTTTATCCCTGTCAGGCCAATTGCATAAACAGCACCCAGCCTCAGCCGCGTCGCCACCACCAAAGCAAAATCAAGATGCCAATCACTACCAAGCCGAAGCCGCCGGGCCAGACGAACCAGCCGCCACGGCTGGAATAGCCCCCTACCACACAAGCCGAGGTCAGCAGGCAGTTAATAAATAACGACATTGCGATAATTCGTTGATGCATGTTCAAAATTCCCTTCGACAAATGTTTGCGTGTGGGCAATGAGTTTTGCCTACGGCAAGTCAACTGTTTGCTCATATGCCGCGCGGTGTGCGCGTTTGGCTTGCAGGTAGGTTTTGTCTTCCCTGACTTTTTGCCAACGCGCGTAAAAGATATGTGCTGACTCGGCTTTCACCGGGTCTTCCTGACGCGGCAGCACGCTGCCATCTTCAGCATATTTGCGCCCGCTGCGATGATTGGCATAACGCCGCGCGCGTGTGTAGCCCATCTGCAAAAACTTGCGTGCCATATCCATACCGACAAAATCGTGCGCCGCTTTATAAACCTGAAATAGTTGATAAATGTGGCGCGCCGAACGCCGCGCGAGGGGCGGGGTTTTGAATTGCCAATATGGCAGAATTTCGCTTTTGTAAGGCTCGACCAGCAACACGCCCTGCTCGCCGCGTCCGATGCGATAGCATTCGGGCTGGCGTCGAAAATCAATGCGGGCAAAATCGAGTAAGTAATCAAAAGCCATCTTTGCCCCTCAAGGCCGATGAGAACACAGACAGGCTGTGCGACGATGGGCCGTACATTTGGAGTGCGGCCCATCGTTGCCGATTAAGCGTGAACGCGGTCAGAGCCTGCCACTTTCACGAGTTTGTTATAAACGCCAAACAACAGAAACGGTGCCACCCACTGGCCGATAAAATGGCTTTTTTCCGTGTTGCCAGAAAATTCCAACAATGCCGAAACGCCAATCGCGCCGACTGCCGCCCATAGAAAAATATCAGACGGAAGTTTCGCCGTTTGTTGCTCAATCGTGCGCGCCACTGCGCCTTCTGCGTGTTGCATTGCCTCTTGCTTGGGGGCTGCTTGCGCAGCCGCTGTACCAGTCATAAAAAATCCTCCTTCAAAATAGTTATGATTTGCGTGACGCGCGCTGCACCGCGTTGGTTCAGTGATGCGCCACTCCGTAGTAGAAAATAGCGTGGCAAGGCGCAGGCCACAGCCCGGCTAGCCAACGTTGAATATTAATGCCGGATATTGTTACCGGATGTTGACATTGAATATTTGTAACTACGCAGTCCAAGGTGTAACCGGCAAAAGAATGAGGGCAAAGGAATGAAGCCAATCTGGGAAAAAGCGTCAGCAAAGTGCCGGGAGCAGCCTGCTGACAATTTTTTTTATTCCTTTGCCGTTATTCCTTTGCCGGTTGCCCTTAGTTGAGCAGTTGCGAATATTTAGGCCGGCACATCGCCTTTCATTTCGCGGCTCCAATCGCGGTGTTGCGCGATGGCGGTGATGAAAGCGTCGGCTACCTTGCGCGGATTGGCCGCCGTACTCGCCAACACGCTCGCGCCCTCAGGCGGCGGCATTTCTTCACGCACGCCCGGTTCAACGGCGGCATAAGAAGCGCGCAGCAAAGCTACGCCTTCGCCCGTGGCCGCGAGGGCTTTGCAAATGTTTGTAAGCCTCATTGACGAAATGCACGGCGTCGGCGTCTTTCAACAACATTGCCACACTGTCAGCGCCGCCCGGCACATAGACCGCGTCGAACAGCACCGAACTCGTCGTCAATAAACTGTAATCCACCGTCAACGCATTGCCCTGCGCGCCGGTGAGCGTACCGCCCCGCGGCGCGATGATTTTAGGCATGGCTCCGGCGGCGGTGAGCGCCTTCGCCATCGCCGTCACTGCCGAACATCTCCTCAAGGCCTCTATGACTCAGCTTAGCGTTGTTCTGGATGAAACACAGGCGCGAAGCACCGCTCAACGCTTGCGCCGCTTGCGTGAACAATGCGGCTTGTCGTTGGAACGTAGCGCGCAACTGCCGGTGGTGCTGCTTGATTTCACATGGCATAGCTGAAGCCGTAGAAAAATTATTTACGCTTTCCCATCCCTGTCACATCAATTGCAATAACTTATCCGATCAACATTGGCTGTTCGTGAAAAGTACGTTTCAGGCTCCATAGAACGCCTTTAGCAGTACAGCCGTATGCACAAGAGACAACTGGAGCCTTACGAATTTTTCAGACAACGCCTTACTCATTCATTTAACCAGGAGCAACATGGCAACCAGAAAAACCTCGAATAAAACGAATAAAAAGATCGAGCAATTGGCTGAACAGACCACTGACGCGACCGACCAGTTTCTGACCACCAATCAGGGCTTGCGCATCAACGACAATCAGAATTCGCTCAAAGCAGGCGAGCGCGGCGCGACGCTGCTCGAAGATTTCATCCTGCGCGAAAAGATCACGCATTTCGACCACGAACGCATTCCCGAACGCATCGTTCACGCGCGCGGCGTTGGCGCGCACGGTTACTTTGAATTAACCGAATCGCTGGAAAAATATTCGAAGGCGAATTTCCTGAACGGCAAAGGCAAGCGTACGCCGGTGTTTGTGCGCTTCTCGACGGTGGCGGGTTCTAAAGGGTCATCCGATATGGCGCGCGACGTGCGCGGCTTTGCGATTAAGTTTTATACCGAAGAGGGAATTTATGATTTAGTCGGCAATAACATCCCGGTATTTTTTATTCAGGATGCCATCAAGTTTCCCGACCTGGTTCATGCGGTCAAACCCGAACCGCATAACGAAATTCCGCAAGCGGCTTCGGCACACGATACGTTTTGGGACTTTGCCAGCTTGATGCCTGAGTCTACGCATATGTTGATGTGGGCGATGTCTGATCGGGCGATTCCGCGCAGCTTGCGGATGATGGAAGGTTTTGGCGTCCACACGTTCCGCTTCATCAACGACCAAGGCGAGGCGACTTTCGTCAAGTTTATCCTGAAGCCTACGCTCGGCGTGCATTCGGTCGCGTGGGATGAAGCGACGAAAATTTCGGGCAAAGACCCTGACTTTCATCGCCGCGATTTGTGGGAAGCTATTGAGAGCGGCGCTTTCCCTGAATGGGAATTCGGTGTGCAACTCGTCGCCGAAAAAGATGAACACAAGTTTGAATTCGATTTGCTCGACCCGACCAAATTCATTCCCGAAGAACTCGTGCCGGTGAGAGTCATCGGCAGGCTGGTGCTGGATCGCAACCCCGATAACTTTTTCGCGGAAACCGAGCAAGTCGCTTTTCATCCGGGGCACATCGTGCCGGGCCTTGATTTCACGAACGATCCGCTGTTGCAGGGGCGTTTGTTCTCTTACACCGATACTCAGCTTTCGCGGTTGGGCAGTCCGAACTTTCATGAAATTCCGATCAATCGTTCTATCGCACCAGTGCATAACAATCAGCGCGACGGACACATGCGCCAAACCATCAATCATGGTACGACAGCCTATCAACCCAACACCGTGGCGAGCGGTTGTCCGTTTCAGGCGATGATGTCGCAGGGCGGATTTCACACGCACGAAGAACGTATTGACGCGAAAAAAGTCCGCGCCCGCAGCGCCAGCTTTCACGATCATTTCACGCAAGCCGCACTCTTTTTCAACAGCCAAAACGAAGCAGAGCAACAGCACATCGTTGACGCATTCAGCTTTGAATTAAGCAAGGTTAAAGCCGCAGAAATCCGCCAACGCATGGTCGTCAATCTTTCGCAGGTAGACGTGGGCCTGGCTCAAAAAGTCGCCGACAAGTTGGGTTTTGCGGTGCCGAAACCTGGCAAGCTCATCAATCAATCGTATGGCGCAGACACCGATCCGAAGTCAGTACAGCCAACGCCGAAGAAATCTTATCTCGATAAATCGGCAGCGCTGAGCATGGCGAATACGGTAAAGAACACAATCAAAACGCGTTGCATCGCCGTGTTGGCCGCCGACGGCGTAAACGGCAAGGCTCTGTCAGCCCTGAAAGCCGCGCTCGAAAAAGAAGGCGCGACAGTCAAAGTGATTGCGCCCAAACTCGCCACGATCAAAGACAATGGCGGCAATGCTGTGAACGTGGATGAACCGTTTTATGCCGCTACGTCAGTGGTCTATGACGCGGTGTTTGTCGCAGGCGGAAAGTTCGGCGATGCCGAAGCCGATGCCGTTCTTTTCATCAACGAAGCCTTTCTCCATTGCAAAGCGATTGGCGCGAGCAGCGATGGAGTGGATTTCGTCAAACAGGAAACCTTCGTCGGCCAGGCGGGTGAAGATAAAGCCGTCGTGTTAAGCGATAACATAAAGGCTTTCATTCAAGCTGTCGCCCAGCATCGCAATTGGGAAAGAGAACCGGCGCGTAAGGTTCCGGCTTAATTAGTGCAGAACGTAGAGCAAGATTTTTTTGAGAATACGGAACAGACGGAAATAACGGAACAGACGGAAACTGAAGATAAAAAGCCTTCCGTCTGTTCCGTCTATTCCGTTTTTTCCGTCTGTTCCGTATTCTTTTTCCGCGTTTAGGAAGTTTTCAATTTGTAGCCATACGCGTTACGGCGTGTTATGGCGATTACCTGCCAAACCGGTAAAAATAAGCCAGCTCATTTTCTTCGCCTTTCAACAGTTGCGGAATAATTTTCATTCCTTGCGCTGAAAAGGTAATGCCGTTGCCGCCAAAGCCCAGGACGAATAACGCATTTTTACATTCCGGCGAGGCACCGATGTAAGGCAGCCCGTCTTTGGTGGAGCCGAATACTCCGCCCCAGCTAATATCTTCGATGAAATTTATGTTAGGAATGGTTTTGTTTAACTTCCTAATCAGCAATGTCGCCTTACGCTCTTTTATCTCCTGCTGCATGATCGTTTCTTTATAAGGCGAATCTTCGCCACCGACTAACAAGCGGCCATCGTCGGTGGTACGCATATAAAGGTATGGGTCGTTCGTATCCCAAATTAAAACGTCGTTCAGGTTTTTATTTACCTTGATGTGTTGCTCGCTCACGCAGGCGTAGGTGTAAATCAACTCCGCCACTTTTTCTTTCAGTAACAAAGTGCTTTCAAAACCCGAACAGAAAATGATCTTTTTTGCTTTGATCTTATAGCCTGCGGTCGTGATGATTTCAGGATGCGGCGGGTTGAAACTAAACCTCTTTACTTCAGTTTGGTCGTATACCTGCATGCCCAGCTTGACGTTAAGAGCGATCAATTCGTGCGCCAGCTTATAAGCATCTACGCTGGCTGCCGTATCAGAAAGTATTGCTCCGTGCGACGCCACCCCGTACTTCCGCATAACCTGGCTAGCCGTCAACCATTGCACGCCCAGCTTATGCTTGTCTCGAATCTCGAATTCTTTATAGAGTTTTTTAGCGGCTTTGGCGTTGTGAGCGATGTATAAAGATTTTTTCAGTGCGAACCCGCAATCAATTTCGGTTTCAGCTACTAACTTCTTTAAGTCTTTTATGGCGGCGATTCCGGCTTGATAACATTGGGCTGCGCCTGCTTCTCCGATTTTTTCTGCTAGCTCAAATAAAGGCGTGTCAATTTCGTATTGCAACATACTCGTCGTTGCGGAGGTGCTGCCTTGTCCAATATCTCTGCGGTCAATCAGGGTTACGCTGTAACCTTCCTCCATTAACGAATGGCTAACTAGCGCGCCAGTGATGCCGCCGCCCACGACGACAATTTCTGCGTTGAGGTTTTTTTGCAGCATGGGGTAAGTATGCAGCAGGCCATTTTTTAACAGCCAAAAAGATTCAAAGGTTCTTAAACGCATATGGCGCCTTAGCTGATGATCTCAGGCGTGAGGACCGTTTGGCGAAATGGAACAAGGTATTACTTTGTTCCGTGCTACGCGATAAAAGTAACTCGATTCACTTGGTAAAGTAAGACAGGTGAGAAACGGGTTATGCCGTGGGTGACAAGGCGATGGTCTTACACTTTTTCCGCGCGGGTCTTTTTTCCTGTTTTCATCTGCGCCTTGAGTTGCGTTTCATCCTGATAAACGGATTCCTGCGCCAGTTTTTCCGCACTCCAGTTTTGCTCCTTAACGTCTGGCGTCGTCTGGTCAGGCGAATTCCGTCGTTGCGGCAAGTCGCGGGAAGATGGGTCGGCCATATCCTGTTCTAATGTTTGAGTGCTATCTTCATCCGAATTTTTTTGCGCTTTTGCCTCAGCTACTTGCCCCGCCGCCGGACTTTCGCTGCGCCAACGCTCCAAGTCTTTTATCATAAGCTCTCGACTGTCTTTGACCTTAATTAGTGTTTGGTTAGTTTTTTTCATGCTTCTTTCCTTCTTCAAATTCAAACTCTGCACGATGGGCAGTGAGGTCGAATCCTTTTCAGCTTTCACCTTAACAATTCTTGTGCCAGCGAATCATCCTTGGCGATATTAAAGTGACCTTTCACCACCTCGTTGCGAGCGCGTGGAATTGGCTGAAACCTCTAAAGAAAAAAACTGTCAGCCTGCGTTGAACGCTCCGGCGTTACGTCGTTTATTCGGTCAGTCAACGGCTTCGCTTAGGTCATTTTTTTTCTTAACGAAGCTGTACTTATGCGGGGCGAAAGAGAGTTCTTTCAATGTACACCTCTTCGCGCACTCACCAATCACAGCGGAGGCAGGCAGGTAAAGGACTTCCGTCTGATAACGAATGTTATGCAAGCTCATATTTTGACGGTAATTGAGTTTACTGCTTTCGTAGATAATCTGTCCGCTGAACGACGAGCTGCGGTTAAGTTTTGCTTGTATAGCAGCCTCGAGTTCACTGTCGGTCAGCTTGGTATTAACGTCATGGGCCTTAAGAGTCGTCAGGCTTTCCTGATTAGGCAGATCGCACGCGGCACTGGAACCAGCCATGAATAAAATTATCAGAACTGTTAGATGTCTTTTTCATGCTTGCTCTCAAAATTCATTTACTGATAAGAACTTGCACAGTTTGTCGCTAGGGTTAAGCCAGTTGTGAGAGGTAAGCCGTGAGTCGGTTTTCCTTGATAATCAGAAAGTGGTCGGCGTTCGTTTCGATCAGTCCCAGATTCTTGAAACGCTGCATGAATACGCTGATGCGAGGCCGCGTCGTGCCTACCATTTTAGACAATTCTTCATGGGTGATCTTCGACTCAATGCGAACGCAGCGCGGGTCTTTTTTGCCCAGTGAGCGCGCCAGACTTAACAGCGTCTTACCCAACCGCTGTTCACTGTCAACGGTGACCAGATTGGCGATGACTTCCTGTTGGTCGGCAATGCGCACCGACAGATACTGTATGAAACCCTGAAACAAGCCGTCGTGTTCAAGCCGCGCAAAGAACTTAGAGCAAGGAATTTGTTTGAGTACCGTTTCTTCCATGGCGATGGCAGTTTCTCGTCGTAGGCCTATCCCAGACAAGCACAACTCCCCGAAAACATCGCCGGCTGAAAGGATTGCCAACAAACACTCTTTTCCGTCCGGCGCGAGCATCAGCAATTTAATCTGCCCGCGCTCGATGAAATAAACCGTCTGATCTTCATCACCGCAGGTGTAAATATGAGCGTGTCTAGCAAATTTAACGGCACGCGTGTTGAGCGTTTCTTGTTGCAATGAGTTACCAATTTGTTGCTGAAACTGTTCAGCCTGAGGTGTCGCTTGAATCATAGTTGGTTCTCCGTTTATGCCGGTTACTACTCCTTTTCTGTACCACGCCAAGACGCCGACGGGTCGTAATAAGTAGGTTTTGCAACTGCCGTTCCCAACCAGCCTGTAACTAAACTATTTATTGGTTATCGCTAAACGGGCGAGTTTTTCTCTTTAACTTGCCAAGTGGTAGCTGATGAGGCGCTTAACGCACAGGCTACGTACCTGCCGCATACAGAAGCGTTCGGCGCACATACAAGTTACTTTTTGGCAACGAGGGTGGCTCTCGACGTCTAAGGTTATTCCTCTGCCAATCTAGGCAACTAGCTTCAGTGAGCCGCTTTCGCCCGCCGTCAAATGACGGTGTGGCACGCGCTTCGCTAACAGCCCGTAACAAGTTCTTAGTTGGAAACATTAAGGCGTAAAGCCGTAAAGGGTTTGCGACTGAGCAGGCAAAAAGGAGGGATGATGGCAAGTAAAGAGCGGCCCAATTTAACGAGCGACGAACATGCGAGATCCGATGAAGTCAGGCAACGCGAGCGACAACAGCAACTGGCGCAGCAACTCGCCCTTAACGCCGAAATCAGGAAGCGCTGGGTCGAGGCTGATCCCGTCGCAACTTTTCAAAGTCGGCGGGCCAACGATTTCGCCAGCTTGCCTGTCGCATTGCCCAGTAACTTACAGCAGCGATAAGTTCAGCTTCGAGTGTTGTGAGCGGACGACGAAAGCCCCCCGGCATTCACGCGATGGCTTCGGAAATGGTCGGCACGACATGGCCTCGCATCGGCGTATTTATGCAACCTGGAGCTGATTGAAACGAACGCAGAACACTTCCTCACGATTAATGTCGCGAGCTACCATTTTTTTCGCTTTTTTGCTCGCGAATGGTATATTGGCTTTCTCCTCCGTAGTAGCAAGGCACTCTCACTGACTGTCTCACAATTAAACAGGACGATAATAGAAGGGCATCCCCATGCGACACACACACTCTCTCTCTTCTCCGCTGAACACATCAACACTGAGACTCATCAAGGGCTGGCATCTGCTGTTAGTGGCGGCTTTTGTTCTCTTAGCCAGCGTGGGATTCGCCGCATTCTTTTACGGTCGCACAGCCGCCTTTGCCGGGCCATCACTGGGTACGGCGCAGAGCTTCGCCGTCCTGGGCGCTTCGACGGTAACCAATACTGGCCCGACCGTCATCAACGGAAATTTGGGGGTCTGGCCGGGTCTCGCGATCACCGGCTTCCCGCCGGGTATCGTTATTCCTCCGGGCACAATACACGCTGGTGATGCGGTCGCGCAGCAGGCTCAGAGTGATGCCACTACTGCGTACAATGCGCTCGCAGGGATGCCGTGCGGCACAAACTTGACGGGACAGGATCTGGGCGGGCTGACGCTCGTGCCCGGAGTCTATTGTTTTAATACGACAGCGCAATTGACTGGAGTACTCACACTCAACGCGCAAGGGGATCCCAATGCGGTTTTCATTTTCCAAATAGGGAGTACGCTGACGACCGCTACCGGCTCATCTGTTCTACTGATCAATGCCGGGCAAAGTTGCAACGTGTTTTGGCAGGTCGGCAGCTCTACAACTATTGGCACCAATGTCGGCCCAGCAAATGCGCTCGTAGGAAATATTATCTCGCTCGCGAGCGTCACCCTAAACACCGGCGCAGTTATATCCGGTAGAGTTATTGCGCTAACCGGCGCGGTAACGATGGATTCCAATGTCGTCTCCGCCCCGTCTTGCATCACCTGCCTGCCGACTAATGCGAACGCCGGCATGGATCAATTGCTTTGCCAGACCCTGCCTGGCCCCACGGTCTTCACCGTCACGGGGACATTCACCAACGGAACACCCGCGACCCCGGCTTGGACGGTGGTCGGCACAACGGGCACGGCTGTCCCTACCATTCTGACTCCCAACAACGCCACCACCGGCGTCAACGTCGCGGGCACGGGCACGGTCACGTTGCGTTTCACGGTCAATAGCTCAGTGCCGACCTGCGGCACGGCGACGGATGACGTGGTGCTCACGGTCACGACCAATGCCACCGCAGCCGCAGGCCCGGATCAAACGCTCTGCCAGACTCTGCCCGGCCCCACGGTCTTCACCGTCAGCACGACCTCCGGCGGCACGCTCCAATGGAGCGTAGTCGCGATGACCGGCACGGCGGTGGCGAACATCGTCAGCCCGAACAGCGCCACCACCAACGTCAACGTCGCAGGCGTGGGCACGGTGACGTTACGGCTGACCGCCACCACCAATTGCGGCACGGCGACCGATGACGTGGTACTCACGGTCACGACCAATGCCACCGCAGCCGCAGGCCCGGATCAAACGCTCTGCCAGACTCTGCCCGGCCCGACGGT
>JANNUY010001084.1:0-3244 GCA_031414155.1 Acidobacteriota bacterium | reverse complement strand
CGCCGCCTGCGTGTTTGGCGATAGGCAGATCAAGCACGTTCGCAATCGCTTTTTCGCCCGTCGTGGTTTCCTTCGGCATCATGGCCGTAGAAGGCGCTTGCTGCTGCGCGCCCAACTGCTCTGCGTTGGTCACGACGCGCGGAGCGCTTTCGTTGCCGCCACACGCGACGAGCAGCAACGCACTTAAGACCAGCGCAAATTTACTAACGAACGCTAACGGTTTCATCGTAATCGCCCAGTTCTCCCATCTGGTCAAAATCAGTTACTAATCCATCCGGCGTTTCAGCCAACGGGACGCGGTATTCTTCGTTCGCCCAGCGCCCCAGATCAATCGTCTGACAGCGTTCAGAACAGAACGGCTTAAACTCACTTTCGTCCCAGTTCACCGGCTGACGGCAGTTCGGACAACGTCTCATCAGTCTTCTTCTCCCTCTCAGTCACAGCTTGAATTTTCAGGTCGTAACGGCTGCGCATCATACCGAATTTTCCGCGCAGGCAAAACCGGCGAGGCTTTCCCAATCACGGGGCAAGAACGTGGCGAAAGCGTCAGGCTTGCGTTACATTGCACTGTCGCCTGCAATCACGAGGACCCCTTTTATGCGAATCTTTTGTTTGCTGATTTTTTGTTTCGCTTTGAGCGTCAACGCGCAAGACCGCGTACGTCGTCCGCGCGAAGCCGTGCGTAAAGACGCGGTCTCTGAAAAACCCGCTGGCACGCGCGCCGAACGCGACCGCCAGATTGCCGCACAATTCGCGCCGCAGCTTCATCAGGGGTTGGGCGAAAACCCGCGTGCCGATTTCATCACCAACTTCGATTTCGACGGAGACTGGCGTGGCGATAACAACTGGAACAATCTGAACGACCGCAAATTCGCCTTGCGGGCTTACGTTTATTACTCGGTCATTGAAACGCCAACCCATTATTTTGTGCATTACGCTTTCTTCCATCCGCGTGATTACAAAGGCGATGTAATCACTTCGACGCTGCTCGACAGTGTCTTGCGCCAAACCTTGCCGCGCATCGGCAAAGACCCGACAGGCCGCGCCGATGACGTAGCCCTCTCGCACGAAAACGACCTCGAAGGCTGTCTGGTCGTAGCGGCAAAAAACGGTAACGACCCCAATAACAATTTAAGCCGCGCGCAAGTGCAATACGTCGAGGCAATGGCGCACAACGCCTGGCTCAAATACTACGCGCCCGGCGTGAGTTCATCGGTGGGCGATCCTATTGAACTCGATGGCTCGCGTCCGCGCCTGTTTATTGAACCCAAAGGCCACGGCGTGATGCGCTATACGAGTGAAGCTGTGCAACTCAGTCAAAAACTCAAAGGCGTGCTGGTTTATAACTACACAGGCAGGGCTGACGAACCCGACGCACAGGCGATAACGGCAGGCTATGATCTGGTTTCGATTTACGACACGCTCTGGCTGCGCGCGCAAAAAGGTTCCAATGAAACATTTGGGGAAACTTTTGGTGAAGCCGCGGATTACGCCACGCGCGCCGTACAGCGCGTGACCAATGACCCCAAGAGTGATCCAAAAACTGCACAAATCGAACAGGCTTTCGGCCAAGTGGGATCGGCTTTTCTCGGCAGGATGGGCTTTCAAAACAAAGCGCGTCCGCCCTGGGCGTGGTATGACGACAGCGAACGCGAACGCCCACGCGGCGAATGGTTTTTCGACCCGGCCAGCGTCATCGCACGCCATTTCAAACTCGGCGCAGAATGGGCGCAAAACTACAGTTACAATCCTTACTTTCACATTGAGTGACCGCTAGATAAACACCGCGCGGCCACGCTATTGGTGCGCCAAGTTGACACGGATGAGCAACGGCTTTTGCAATGATTGCGCCGAAGCCAGTCCGTAAGCGCAATTCTCAGTCGGACGCGCATCGCTCACCAGCTTGAAGTCTTTAGCTTGACTCGCCGCTTTGACGTTCTCGCCCGCGCTCGCAGTGAGTTCGTCCAGGCGCGACGGCCCGCTGCCATAGCTCGTCAGTGATTTCGCCGAGAAGATAAACACCAGTTGCTCAGTCCCCGGATTCTCATCGAACTCGAACCACAAATCAGCCGCGCGCGGAATCGCGGAGCCTTTCGTTTGCCCTACCAACTCGGTCGCCCCGGCGTAAGGGTAAAGCGTTTGCCATTCGCCTTTCGTCCCCTGGTTGATGATGTTGACGTAGGCGTTGAAATTCACTTCAAAATGAAACTTCACTTTGTCGCTCGAGCGAAAGGCAAAATCGAGCGGCACTGATTTCACCGTGTCGTCGCGTTTCAAGGTGAGCCAGACCTTGACGCCCGGCTTGCCCTGTTGCGGGTTGCGAACGCGCGCCAGAAACAGGTTCTTGGCGTTCTCGCCTTCATCGTTTTGTAAGAGAGGCATCGCCGGATTGCCAGCCCAGACACAGGCGCACAGCGCGCATAACAAAAGCAGTTTGTTCATAGTGGTTTCCTTTTTGGTTTTAAGCTCGGACGCTTGCAACGCCCACATCTATAAGAGCGCACGACGGGCGAAAAACAGGTCACATTTTTTCAGCGCACAGCATTCGCGCCCAACCGTGTAGCGATCCAGGCGCGGGCTGGCGTCCATTCGCGTTTGACGGTGCTGAGGCTGATGTCGAGGGCGTGGGCGATTTCTTCCTGCGTGAGGCCGCCGAGTTTGAGCACTACGACTTGGGCGGCGCGTTCGTCGTTGGCTTTCAGTTCGGCGACGGCCTGGCCGAAGCGGTCAAGCAACAAGGCGAATTCTATCGCCGCTGCTTCATCAGTTCCCGCGACGAGTTCAGCGGGTTCCATCGCGGCGCGTTGGCCGTAATGTTTCGCTTCGACCAGCCGTTTGCGCGCCCGTGAAATCAGATGCCGATGCATCAGCCACGCGGCATAAGCCTTGAAATGCGTGCTGTCGTTATAGTCGCGCAGCCCCGGTTTGAGTTTCAGGTAAATGTCGTTGACCAGATCGCCGGTTTCCATCGTGAAGCCGCGATATTCGTGCTGCAAAATGATCGAAGCCATCTGGTCGAGTTCGGGTTTGATGAGTTCGGCCAGCGCGTCTTCGGCCTGCCGGTCGCCTTGCCTGACACGGATGAGCAACTCAGTGATTTCGCCGGGCGTGGTTGTTGACATGGGGTGGGCCTCCTCTGGTTGAATGGGCCTGAAGTTTCTTGCTGTCGCCCGCTGCTTTCGGCTGTCGCGACGCCGATTTATAGTACAGGCACAGCGGACGACGGAATCCGCCTGCCGTGGGG
>JANNUY010001083.1:0-2773 GCA_031414155.1 Acidobacteriota bacterium | reverse complement strand
GAAACGCGCTTGCGTCAAACACGACAGCGGACTTTTCAATCCGCCGGTTTCAGGCAGCAAGGCGTCTTCGGGTACGAATACATCCTGAAAGAAAAGCTCCGACGTGATCGAAGCGCGCAAGCTCAATTTATGTTTGATCTCTGGCGCTGAAAAGCCCGGCGTGTTGGTCGGCACGATGAACCCGCGAATCTTGTCGTTCTCGTCTTCGACTTTGGCCCAGACGATGGCGATGTTGGCAATGGCTCCGTTGGTGATCCACGCTTTGCTGCCATTGATGAGCCAGCCGTCTTTGTGTCGCTTTGCGCGCGTACGCATACTGGCGGGGTCTGAGCCTGAATTCGATTCAGTCAATCCGAAGCAGCCGATGATTTCACCCTGCGCCATGCCGGGCAGATATTTCATCTTTTGCGCTTCACTGCCGAAAGCATAAATCGGATACATGCACAGCGAGCTTTGTACCGAAACGAAGCTGCGCATGCCTGAGTCGCCCGCTTCGAGTTCCTGATTGATGAGTCCATAACTCACATTGCTGGCGTTAGGGCAGCCGTATTTTTCAGGCAGCGTCACGCCGAACAAACCGAGCCTGCCGAATTCAGGCATCAACTCTTTAGGGAAGCGCGCCGTTTCATAACAGTCAGCGATGATAGGTTTGACTTGTTCTTCGACGAACTGGCGAACGGTGTCGCGAATCATTCGCTCTTCGTCAGTTAGGAATGAATCGAGATTGAGAAAGTCTGCTTCTGGTCGCATAAGAATGAGTGGAAAGTGAAAAGTTTTAGATCGTCACTACGACGCGGCCTGTCAGTTGTCCGGCTTTCATCGCGTCGAGGATTTCGTTGATCTCAGCCAACGGTCGCGTTTCGTAATGACATTTGAGCTTGCCTTCGGCAGCCAATGCCAAGACGGCTGCTAAGTCGGCGCGGGTGCCGACAGCGGAAGATACGATGCGGAACTCGCCGGAAACAAGCGCGACGGTTGACACGTTTATTGGTTGCGGCGTCATGCCTACGACCGCGAGCGTGCCGCCACGTTTGAGCGAGCGCAGCGCCAAGTCATACGCCGCCGTATTCCCCGAAGTCACCATTGCAATATCCGGCCCGCCGCCTTGCGCTTTAATGAGTTTGTGCGGAGCTTCGGCGGTAACGTTGACCGTCCAATCGGCTCCGCATTCTTTTGCCAACGCGAGCTTTTCTTCGCTCACATCAAGCGCGCCGACTTCAAGGCCGAGCGCCTTGCCCAGTTGTATGGCGAGATGTCCGAGGCCGCCTACGCCAAACACGGCGAGCCGCTGTCCGGGTTTGGCTTCGGCGACGCGCATCGCTTTATAAACTGTCACGCCTGCGCAAAGAATGGGCGCGGCTTCGGCAAAGCTCAGATTGTCGGGCAATTTAATCGTATGGCTCGCTTTGGCTTTGACGAATTCAGCAAAGCCGCCGTCCACCATCACGCCGGTTATCTGTTGTTTGCCGCACAGCGTTTCCCTTCCGCTCTGGCAATACTCGCAAGTGCCACAGGTGTAATGCAGCCACGGCACGCCTACACGGTCACCTGATTTGAGATTCGTGACGTTCGCGCCGACAGATTCAACCACGCCCGCAATCTCGTGGCCGGGAATCAGCGGCAGCTTGGTGATGCCTTTGAGTTGTGACCATTCGCCGAGCGCGATGTGCAAGTCTGAATGGCATACGCCACAAGCGTGTACGCGAATCAAGACTTCATCCGCCGCCGGTTCAGGCGTTGGTAACTCTTCGTGTGTGAGTGGTTGCGCGAGCGCGCGTAAGACAGCAGCTTTCATCGTATTCGTTACCAAAGGTAACGGCCTCCTTCATTCAGAGCGTGTGCTATCACACGGCGTTCAGCAATCGCATTGATCGGCGCAGGTGGAGCCAACCGCGCAAAAGCCTTTTGCAAATGCGTCACATCAATTTCGTCTGACAGCGTGGCCAACAGATGCCGTGCGTTGAGTGCCACGCGCTCTGCTGCATCGCAAGCGTAAACCCGCGCCATCGCTTCAGCGGCATCATTGCTGGCTGTCTGCTTTTGCGCGCGCAGCAAAACGCTTTCTATCGCGTAACTTTCCATCACCATTTCTGCGGCGAGAGCCAACGCTTCTTGTTCTTGCGCCGCGCGTTCGCCATAAGCCGATGCAATTGCGTCGAGCGCAACAAGCGAAGCCTTTTTTGCATGGGCGCAAAGTTGCGCGACATAAGCCAGCCCTTCGGTTTTAACCGATACTGCATTCTCATCCAGAATCGTTTGCGCCGCCTCGCGCAACGGCAGCGCACCACTGGCCGCAGCCTTCAGCAACCGTGTAGCGATGATCGTGCGATTGATTTCGTTCGTGCCTTCATACAGCCGCGTGATGCGGGCGTCGCGGTAAGCGCGCTCGGCGGGATAATCTTTTGAATAGCCGTAGCCGCCATAAACCTGAACCGTCTCGTCAACGACGAAGCCCAGTGCCTCGCTCGTCCAGACCTTGATGATCGAACATTCAACGGCGTATTGCTCAATGGCTTTCAACACTTGCATCGGCTGGCTTTGGTCAACTTGTTCGAGCGCGCCGTCAATCATTCCTAAAGTACGCCAAACCATCGCGTCGCCGACGAAACAGCGTATCGCCATTTCAGCGAGCTTGCGTTTGATGAGGCCGAATTCGCCGATGGCTTTGCCAAATTGATGGCGCTCTTTGCTGTAACTGATCGCGTTGTTCAGCGCGAGTTTTGACGAACCCATATTGCGTGTGCCGAGTTTGAGCCGTCCGAGGTTCAGCACG
>JANNUY010001082.1:0-8055 GCA_031414155.1 Acidobacteriota bacterium | reverse complement strand
GCTCCGAGACGTATGCGTTCATTCGCGCCCAACACGTTGGAATAAGAAAGCGCGGTCGTAGCGATGGCTCCAGTTTTGAGAAAGTTGCGACGGGTAAGCGGCGAATGAGTCATGGGTTTCTCCGAGAAAAGGTAGAGCAACCTGGAAAGGTTGCTCTACCTTTTTTGACTAGCGGCGCGCGGGGCGCAGTTTCACCTCGAAGTTCATTTGATTGAGTTCGAGTTGATAGAACGACGCGAAGCCGTTGTAACGCGCTGCGGTTCCGAGTTCTTCTTCGATGCGCAGCAATTGATTGTATTTGGCAATGCGATCAGTGCGCGAAGCCGAACCGGTTTTGATTTGTCCGCAGTTGGTGGCGACAGCCAGGTCGGCAATGAACGGGTCTTCGGTTTCGCCTGAACGATGCGAACTGATCGCGGTGTAATTGTTCGTGCGCGCCAACTCAATCGCATCAAGCGTTTCAGTCAGCGTACCGATTTGATTGACCTTGATGAGAATCGAATTGGCTACGATCTCGTTGATGCCGCGTTCGAGATATTTGACGTTCGTCACAAACAGATCGTCGCCGACCAGTTGCACGGTGTCACCGATCTCGCCGGTCATATTTGCCCAGCCCGTCCAGTCGTGTTCAGAAAGGCCGTCTTCAATCGAGATGATCGGATATTGCTTCGTCCAGTTGATCCAGTATTGCACCATGTCATCTGAAGTCAGCACGCGGTTGTCAGATTTTTTGAAGACGTAATTCCCTTCTGAATAAAACTCTGAAGCCGCCGGGTCGAGCGCAATGGCGACTTCTTCGCCGGGTTTGTAACCCGCGAGCGTGATGGCTTCGAGAATGGATTCAATCGCTTCTTCGTTCGATTTCAGGCTAGGCGCAAAACCGCCTTCATCGCCGACGGCGGTTGAATAACCTTTCTTTTTCAGCACGCTCTTGAGCGAATGAAAGACTTCAGTGCCCCAACGCAAGGCTTCGGCAAACGTAGGCGCACCAGCGGGCACGACCATGAATTCTTGAAAATCTACGTTGTTATCGGCGTGCGCGCCGCCGTTAATGATGTTCATCAGCGGCACGGGCAGCGTACGCGCATTGGCTCCGCCAATGTAACGATAAAGCGGAATTTCAAGCTCAGTCGCGGCGGCACGCGCCGTCGCCAATGAAACGGCGAGCAAAGCGTTCGCGCCTAAACGGCTCTTGTTCGGTGTGTCATCAAGATCAATCATCGCGTGGTCAATCAAGACCTGATCAAAGGCATCCATGCCGGTGATCGCATCGGCGATGACGGTATTGACGTTGTCTACGGCTTTGGTGACGCCTTTGCCGAGATAACGCGCGGCATCGCCGTCACGCAATTCAACTGCTTCGTTCTCGCCCGTTGAAGCGCCCGACGGCACGGCCGCGCGTCCAAGCGCACCGCTTTCCAGCAAAACTTCAGCTTCTACGGTTGGATTGCCGCGCGAGTCTAAAATCTCACGGGCGATCACACTGTCAATGATACTCATTATGGGTTTCTCCTATTGGGTAGTCAGGAATCAGAAATCAGGAGTCAAAAGTGAAGCTAACTCCTCACTTCTGGCTCCTGACTTCTGACTCCTTCAAAAAATATATTTCAAAGCGAACTGTATTTGCCGTGCCGCCAGCGACGTTTCGGTCGCCGAGCCGAAGCTGGGCGATTCGAGCGTACGCACGGGAATCGCAAAATGCGTGCGATTAAAAACGTTGAAAGCTTCGGCGCGAAACAACAACGAATGCTCTGCGCGCAGCCGGAAAGTTTTGATGAACGCCACGTCAGTGTTCGCTACGCCCGCCGCGCGAAAGGTGTTGCGTCCGATGCTGCCATTCGTGCCCAGCGGCGCGAGCAGGCGCGTGGGGTTCACCGTTAACGCGAGGCGTTGCGCGCCGTCATTCACGAGGTTCAAGCCGGTCAGCGTATTGAGACGGTCAGTCAGATTGCCGTCGAGATTCACGTCATAACTCGTATTCACCGTGAACGGCTGCCCAGTTTGATAAGCCGTCAAGGCGGCGACCTGCCAGTTGCCAAAGAGCCATCCGGCTGCGCCTTTGCGGTCGTTCAAGCGATGCGAACCGGGCAGGTTGGCGACGAGGCTAAAGACTGCGCGATGGCGAATGTCGAAATTCGCTGCGGCGCGTTCAGCGGCGAGATTGCGGTCGTCTTGCGGCAAGGCGTAAGCGCCCGCTACGTCAAAAACGTCCGACACATCGTCAGTTGCGTGTGAAAACGTATAAGCCGCCGAAAACTGAAAGCCCTTGCTGTAACGCTTCGTCAAACTGGTTTGCAGCGCGTGGTAGCTCGACGCCGCCGATGAATCAAAAATCGTATAAGCGCCCAGCGCCGCATTCGGGCGCGTCGGCGCATTGGAATTCAAATTGCCCAACGGCGGCAAAGCAATCGCCGTCAGCGGATTCGCGCGCAACGCGAGCGGATCAATCGGAATCGCTATCGAATTCGGGCCGCCATTCGGCGTGCGAAAGCGCGTGAGTTTCAAGCCGCGCGTGCCGACATAAGCCGCGTTGAGCAACCAGTTCGGCGCGAGTTCGCGCTCGACTTGCAGGTTGTATTGCAACGTATAAGGCGCGCGCAAATCGCGCACCGGCAAGGTGAACGCCAACCCGCCACCCGAAGGCCGCCCGCCGCCGATGGTTGAATCGAACAGCAAACCCAACACTTGCTGAATCACGCCACTGGGCAACTGAATGCTGTTCAAAAGTTCTTTGATCACCAGTGGATTTCTGACCGCCGCTTGATTGCCGTTCTTAATATAAATCGGCGCAAACACCGGATTGAAAATCGCCCTCACATCGCCGTTGTCATCGAGGAACTCGTTGCGCGCGTAATAAAACGTATTGGCGTCAACGTTGTAAGGCAAAAAAGTCGGAAACACGTTGCGCGACTGGCTGACGACGCTGCCCAGATTCACGTCGTAATACATCCCGACGCCTGCGCGAATCGCGGTCTTGCCGGCTTGCGTCTTGCTGTTTGCCCACGGATCCCACGCCAAACTGAAACGCGGACTCAAATTGTTGCGGTC
Organism: Acidobacteriota bacterium; assembly: GCA_031414155.1. Classification (GTDB taxonomy): domain Bacteria; phylum Acidobacteriota; class Blastocatellia; order RBC074; family RBC074; genus JACPYM01. Next base: position 5,007 of record JANNUY010001082.1, on the reverse strand, counting down.
AGCGTCATAAATGGTTTTGCGTCCATCCAAAAACTGGCGATAAGCGGTGAGCGTGTTTTGCAACGATCCCAAGAGCCGAGCCGAATCATAAAGCGTTGTCGAAAACGGCGCTTGAATGCGCAGGTTCGGATCGTTCGCAGGCAATTGATCTAAGGCAAAGGTACGCTCGATGCGATTGCTGGCTTCGCGCGGGACGGTGTTGAACTCATAGCGCAAGCCGTAATCAAAAGTCAGCCCGCGTCGCACGCGCCAGTTGTCATTGGCAAAAAAATCTAATTGCCAGAACCGCAAACCAATCGTCGCGTCAGGTGTGCCAATAGCCAGCGCCTGTGAGATGCCCGTCGGAATGCCGAGCGACACCAGATCAGAACCGCTGAAATAACCCGGTGTCGGGCCTGATTGCGAAGGGTTGATAATCGTCGCTTGTTGCGGAAAGCGCGCCGTCAAATCAGGGCCACCCGCGTAAACGACTTGCGGGCGATAATTGCGATTGAGAAAGCTATTGAGTTGCGAACGTCGCACATCCGCCCCCAGCTTGAGCGTATGGCTGTCGGCAAATTTCGTGAGCGTGTCAGCCGCTTGCCAGGTGTTATTCACGCGCGCTTGCGGAAACAAGTTCACATCAGCCCCGACCGGACTGAAAGGCGTCACGACCAGTTGTCCCACTGTGCCGACATGCCTTTCGGTAAACCCCGACGAAACGAGCAAATTCACAATGTTGTCTAGCGGGCTGGGATCATTGTCATCTTTGGGCAACGAAAGGTTATCAATAATTGGTGCGTTCAACAGAAAAGGTTGACCGGGCGCAAAGCTGGCATCCCGCAAATAGGCATCGCGTTTCTCGGTGAACCGCAACCGCGTCCGCCCAAAGCTCAGACGCACTTGATTAGCCATCGTGGGCGAGAGTTGCGAATTCAAAAACAGCGACAGGTTTTGCGTGCCTACGCGCGGAATCAAACTCGAAAACAACGCGCCGCCGACGCTGGGCACAATGCGTTCATCGTTGGTGAAATTATAACGCCCCGTCACCGTATGGTCTTTGCCCCACGCCTTGAAGTTATGTTCGAGCTTGGTCGAAAAAATCGTGCCGCGTCCGTCGGCGGGCAGCACCTGGGTGTAAGTGTTTTCGCCGTAAGGCCCGACTGGATGATTCGGAAACGGAAACAGCGAAAAGGTCGCGTTGCCGACAATCGTGGCAGGAAAACGTGAGATTTCACGGCGCGAATCAAGGAAATAACCCGTCGCGCCTGAATTGAGAAAGCCGCGTTGCGCAATGGTCGGCACGGCAAAATGATTTTCCTGCCGCGCTTTCACTTCGGTGTGTTCGAGTGAGCCAAAGAAAAACGTACGGTCTTTTTTCACCGGAAAACCCAATACGCCGCCGCCCTGATTGCGTTGAAAGCGGTCGCGCCCCAGTGCCGGATTGGGTTGAGTGACAAACCGCAACGGTTCAAACACGCTGTTGCGCAAGCTCACCGGCAACAAACGCGAACCAGTCGCCACGCCATTCACAAATCCGTTGTAAGCCGTCGCCCGCAACGGAAAACTCTGCACCTTGTCTGAAACATCATCGAAAAAGTTGTGCGCGTTGACGCGGTCGTGAGTGAAAAAATCGTAAAGCGTGCCGTGTATGCGGTTCGTGCCCGACTGGCTGATAGCGTTGACCTGCGAACCTACGTTGCGACCGGCTTCGGCGTCCCACAACTGAGTGACGATTTGCACTTCGCGTATGCTCTCAATGCTTTGCGGCACGAGCGACGTGAAACCTTGCCGCCGCACGCCTACGTCTTCGTCGTTGTTGTCAGAACCGTCAACCGTGAAGTTATTCGAACGTGCCCGCTGCCCGTTCACGGCGAACTGCCCCGCCGTACCGATGCCTGCGCCAATACCCGGCCCAGCCACACCGCGCACTTGCGGCGGAGGCGCTACGCCCGCCGCCAATGACGCCAGCGTGTCAAAGGTGCGTCCGTCTGCCAACGGCAAGGCCAGCACGGCTCGTTGCTCAACGTTTGAACGACGCGCGGCGTCTCCCTGATTGGTCAGTTGCCCTGAAAGCGTGTCTTCATTACTCGGCTTATTTGGCACAGGCGTGGGCGGCGGCGTAGAAACCGGCGAGGGCGGATCAGGGGTAATCGGCCCCGTCACCATCACAATATCGGGAATGATCTCGACCGGTTTATTGAGTTGGGTCTTTTGCTGGGGAATGGTGTTTTTCGTCAGCACGTAACCTTGCTTGCTGACTTTGATTTCGTATACGCCGTGCGGCAATGCCGCGACGGCATAATAACCATCGCCATTCGTGCGGGTGGCTCGTTGATTATTGGTGTCGAGATTGACCATCACTACCGTGACATCAGGTATGCCGATGCCTAAACGATCTACGACTCGGCCTTTGACCGTTCCGGTGACGGTATCTACTACCGTCACTCGCATGGCCGTAGGACGACTTGCTTTCGGCTTCACGCCCGTGACCGCAGCCACTGGCAAAACGCCTTGTGTCCAACACAAAACCGCAAGCAGCAAGCGGCTGACAAACGCAGAGCGGGCAGATTTTAACCAGTACGGCATAGCGAAAATGACTCCGTCCACGGGGTTAAGCAGAAGATATGAGTCGTTAGGTGATTTAGCTCGTTGTTGTCGTCTGTTGTCGTCGTGTGCAGCGTGAAGTAGTGACGTATCTTACCTGCCAAGTTCGGCAAGTCAAAACTTCAGATCAATGCGACCAAATAGAAGCGCGTTGAAGCCCGCTTGATAAAAAAACCGCGCAGCCTCCGTTTCCCTATTAGGAAAGCGGAAGCTGCGCGGCTTCGTTTTTTGGCGGACGGTATTTTGCAGAAGAGACGACCGCGCTGCTGGTTAATCAACCACCTAATCAACCACCTAATCAACCATAGCTGATTGCGGCGGGAATCCATGTTGCGCGCGGCCAATTGGGCCTTCGTGTTTGGCCGAAACTTTATAAAGCTCAAAGCGCCCGTCGGCAGCAGCGGGGCGACAGCGTTCGCGCAAGGCTTGCATTTCTGCCGCGCTATACGGCGTGAAACCTTGTGCGACTTGCAGGTTTTGTTCTAACACTCGTTGCGAAGCGATGCCGCTCACGACCGTCGCAATCGGCAAGCTCATCACATAACGCAATGCTTCGTGCGCGGTCATCGCGCCCCCACGAATCATATCGCCTCCGCCGCCCATGCTTTTCATGCCGATGGCGGCGATGCCCTGCCGTTCGAGTTCGGGCAAGACGCGCTGTTCAAAGCTGCGAAAGGTTCCATCCAAAATGTTCAACGGCATCTGACAGGCATCAAACGGATAGTTATGCGACAGCATATCCAGATGAATCTCAGGGCTTTTGTGCCCGGTGAAGCCGGTGAAGCGCACCTTGCCTTGTTGCTTGGCTTGTTCCAGCGCCTCGATCACGCCGCCGCTGGCGAAATGCGCTTCGGGGTCGTTGTCATAAGCCAGTTCGTGAATCTGCCATAGATCAATGTAATCGGTCTGCAAACGGCGCAGTGAATCTTCGAGTTGCCGCATGGCTTCGTGCTTGTCGCGTCCGTGCGTGCAAACTTTGGTCATCAGAAAAACTTTGTCGCGGCGATCGGCGATGGCTTTGCCCATGCGCTCTTCGCTCACGCCATCGTGATATTCCCACGCGTTGTCGAGAAAGGTGATGCCCGCGTCAATCGCCGCGTGTTGCAAACGAATGGAGTCGGCTTCTTCTTTCACCAAGGCGATGTGATAGCCGCCCAAACCGAGCGCGGATACGTTGACGCCCGTGCGCCCCAGCGGTCTCAAAGGGATTGTCGCTTGTTCACTCACAGCAAAAGCTCCTCAATTATTCCAGATAAGGTTCCACACCATCAGCCGCGCGCGCGGAAAGTTGATTGCGCATGATGTTTCGCGCGCAGGCGTTCCAGCGCAAGATCGTATCGTCGTTGCCGACGGGTTTGAGCGGTTCGGCCTTTTCGTAATGGCGCATGGCTTCGCGCAACCATTCATAGGAATCGTGATTCGCGCCCGGCCCGCCTTGTTGCAATCGAACCTTCCCCTGACGCTCGCAAATCAATCCCGCAAAATAATGACGCTGGTATTCGTCCTTGATACGCGGCAACACTTCTTTGGCCTGACGCGCGCCCGTCGAATAGCCTTTCGCCATGCGATCAGTCAGCGCCAGCAACAGCGTAACCAGCGCGCCTTGATGTTCCGGCTCAATGTCGAGTACGTCGAGGCAAATGCTTTCAGCTTCGCCCGGCTCGTTCAACAGCCGGTAATGGTGCGCTTTTTCGAGCGCCTGTTCGATGGATTCGGGATGGATGGGTTTTAGCTCGAACATCACAGCCTCCGCGTTTTACTTTTTGCCTTTGCCAGTGAGTTTGCGCCAGAGCATCAGCACCGGATCGTAAAATTCGTCCACCACGCGCTCTTTCAGCGGAATGATCGCGTTGTCGGTGATGTGAATGTCTTCGGGGCAAACCTCGGTGCAGCATTTGGTGATGTTGCACAGCCCGATGCCGAGTTCGTCTTTCAGTAACTCGGTGCGCGAGACGGTATCAAGCGGGTGCATTTCGAGACCAGCGATGCGTACGAAAAAGCGCGGGCCACCGAAATCTTCTTTCTTTTCGTGATCACGCAAGACGTGGCATACGTTTTGGCAGAGGAAGCATTCGATGCACTTGCGGAACTCCTGCACGCGGTCAATGTCATCCTGCTGCATCTTCCATTCAATGTTGGGCGCGGGCGTGAACGGCGGAATCTTTTTATTGATCTTATAATTCCACGATACGTCGGTAACGAGGTCTTTGATGATCGGGAAGCTCTTCAACGGATTGATCGTGATCGGCTGATCAAGCGGCAGATCATCAAGCCGCGTCTTGCACATCAGCTTCGGACGGCCATTGACTTCGCCCGAACACGAACCGCATTTCGCGGCTTTGCAATTCCAGCGCACGGCCAAGTCAGGTGCCTGATGGCCCTGCACGTAATGCAACGCATCCAGCACGACCATCCCCGGCG
>JANNUY010001081.1:0-5801 GCA_031414155.1 Acidobacteriota bacterium | reverse complement strand
GCCGAACGAACCGATGCCATTGTCTACCAGCGGCGAAAGTGCGTTTGGGATACGCGGGCGATCTTCGCGCGAATACTGTCCGCGAAATTCGTTGATGAGCGTCGGCGTGAAAAAGCTGTTCACTTGCCCGACAAAAGAGTTTTGGCGATTGCCTTCAGTGCCGTTATTCGAAGTGGCGCTGTTGGTCGTCGGGTCAAGCGAAGTGCCCGCCGTCACCGAATTAAACGCTTTGTTAAAACTGTAATTGTAGCGAATGTTCGCTTGATGCTTGGCGCTGAAGTTGAAATCTAAACGTCCCAACGCGGTCGTGCCGTTGTTGGTTTGTTCGTAAGGGCCTTCGAGCGATTTATAGAAATTGAAAGCTTCCGCCGTGCCCGCGTTCGCGGCTAGTGCCGGGTCGAACGTAGCAATGCGATCAAACAACACGCGGCGCGTTTGCTTGAAGAGTTGTTGTTCGCCTGAGAAGAAATAGAAGAATTTGTTCTTGATGAGCGCGCCGCCAACCGAACCGCCGAACTGTTGTTGCGTCGGCGAAGAGATTTGCCCAAAGGCATTTTTGGTCGCGGCCTTTTCAGGACGGCCTAAGTAAAAGAACGAACCGTGAATGTCATTCGTGCCCGACTTGGTTACGGCGTTAACGAAACCGCCGGTCGAACGTCCGAACTCAGCGTTGAAGCCTGAAGTCACGACCTGAAATTCGCGCACCGCTTCTTGCGGAAACGTCGGCGCGAAGCTCGCGCGTTCGCCACCGCGCACACCACCGAAAAACGGATTGCTGTAATCAGCGCCGTCAATCTGGATGTTGGTGTTGATGCCGCGTTGACCGACCAGCGTGAGTTGGTTGCGGTTGGGGTCTACGTCAGCGGTGGGCGTGAGCAGCACGAAATCCTGAAAGCGGCGACCGTTAATCGGCAATTCGCTGATGAATTTTTCGCCGACCGTTGCCGAGGTTTGCACCGCCGTAGTTTCGACGCCCGTAGCGGTAATGGTAACAGCTTCGCTAACGGCGTTAACTTGCAGTGTGAGGTTGGCGTCGAGTGAAGCGCCGACCTGAACGCGATAGCCAGTTTGGGTGAAATCACCAAACCCGCTCGCTTTGATATTGACCGTATACTCACCCGGCGGCAATAAGACGGCGCGAAAACCGCCATCAGCACCTGTGGTGAGGCTTTGCACAAGTCCGGTGGCCGGATTGGTCACCGTGACCGCCGCGCCCGGCACGGCACCGCCTTGCGGGTCTTTCACTGTGCCGATGATTTGACCGGCGGTGGCCTGTGATTGCGCGAAAGCTAACTGGCTGATCATCAGCACCAGCGCAACGCACAAAAGGCGAAACGAAAACTGTTTAAACATAGAACTTCTCCTGAATTGAGAGGGTTAAAATGAGGCGCGCGCTTGCCAGCAACGCAGGCCAATAACACGTTTACGATTGCTTGCTACGCATTATCTCATCCCGATTGACGCCTGCTTTGGGCGCCTGTGATGGTCGTGCAAGGTATAAATAGGTGCTATTTGTATATGGGATGCTATTTGAAGTAGCGGGCAGTCTAAACAGTGATTTCGGCATGGTCAAGCGATGCCACTCGCTCGTGCCATTAATTGTAAGTTAAGTGTTGAGACCGACTATTAGGCAAGCTGTCGGCCACGCAAACTGACCGACCACCTGACAGCTTATCTGATTAGAAAAACCCTCATTTACATTGCAACGCCACCAACGGATCAGTTTTCGCCGCGCGATAAGTGGGCATCCAGGACACCAGCAACGTCACGCCCGTCAGCAAAATAGCCGAGGCCGCATAGGTCAACAGATCTGCCGGTTTGACTTGATAGAGCAAGCTGGTCAACCAATGCGCGAAACCAAAACCCGCGAGGTGGTAAAAGCATCGTCCGTATACAAAAAAAGGGAGCGCGAGATTTTGAGTCTCGTGCTCCCTTTTCTGGTTGTGATTGAATGAAGCGTTACGCCGCCGCTTCTGCTTCGTTGGCGACGACGACTTTTACGTTGGCCGTAACTTCACGATGCAACTTGACCGGCACTTCATATTCCCCGACTTCCTTGATCGGGTCTTTGAGGTTGATCTTGCGGCGATCAATCTCGTAACCCTGCGCGGCAAAGGCTTCGGCAACATCCATCGAAGTCACCGAACCGTAAAGCAGTCCGTGATCGCCAACCTTGCGGTTAAAGGTGAGTACGACGCCGCTCAGTTGCGCCGCCTGGGCCGTCGCGGTGTCTTTTTCAACGGCGGCTTTCTTAAGAAACAACGCGCGTTGGCGTTCGATTTGTTTGACGTTGGCGGTGGTGGCTTGTACGGCCAGTCCACGCGGCAACAGGAAATTGCGCCCATAACCCGGCTTCACTTTCACGATCTCGCCGCGCGCGCCCAAATTGTCTACGTCTTCCCGTAGCAGTAATTCCATCAGTGGCATTTTCGTTCCTCCTGCCAGTCATCAAGGGCGAGTCGTTAGGTAGCAAAACCGACAACCGACCACCGACAACCGACAACCGATTTAGTATTTCGTGTAAGGCAGCAGCGCAATGATGCGCGCGCGTTTGATCGCTTCGGTAATCTTGCGTTGTTGATAAGCCGAGAGATTCGACAGGCGACGCGGCAAAATTTTGCCGTTCTCGGCGATGAAGGTCTGCAAGAGCTTCACGTCTTTATAATCAATGTAATCAATCCGTTCCGCCGTCAGCTTCGAAGTGCGGCGGCGACGCGACGGGCGGCGGCTGCCGCTGCGTGGCATCTTGTCTTCATCTGCATCTGCTTGAATAGCCATAAAAATATCTCCTAATTTATCAGCTTACATGTCTTCGAGCGCGGCGCGTTCAGCGGGGCTTAAGCCCAGATCGCTGAAATCGTCATCCATTTTACGCGGCAAAGCAGCCGCGCCTTTGCGCTTCGATTTCATCTTGGCGGCGCGTTTCTGGTCTTCATCGGTGCGCACTGTCAGGTAACGAATGACAGCGTCGTTGACGCGCAATCGGCGCTCGACTTCGGCAATCTCGCGGCCTGAGCCTTCGATAAACACGTAGCTATAAATGCCTTCATCGAATTTTTCGATGGGGTAAGCCAACTTGCGGCGACCTTCGTTTTGCACTTTCGTGACCGTACCGCCCTTGTCGGTCACGATGTGTTCCATCTGGTCGAGAATTTTTTTCAGGTCTTCTTCAGTCGTGTTCGGACTGACGATGACCGCAACTTCATACGTTCTCAAGATTTGCTCCTTTTGGATGATAAAGCCTGTCACTCCCTTTCACTCCCATGCACTCATGGAACGACAAGCAAGGAAATTATCGGTTAATTAAATCGGTTCATCGCATCAGCCACGCCGTCCGCCAATATGGACTCAACGGCATCAGCCGCGCGTTCAACCATATCTTTCAACGGTTCGCGTTCGGCACGCGAAAATTCAGCGAGTACGAAATCCGCCGCATTTTTCAGCGGATGTTCGGGCGCGATGCCCAAGCGCAAGCGCGGAAACTTCGGCGTATTCAACTGAGCAATCAGCGATTTCAATCCGTTGTGTCCGCCTGCGCTGCCTTCCGGCCTGATGCGCAACTTGCCAAACGGCAACGCGAAATCATCAGTGACAATCAATATACGTTCGGGCAAGACTCGCTCGGCTTCGCGCTGCTCGTACTTAGCTTGCAATTGCGTGACGGCCACGCCGCTCAAGTTCATGTACGTTTGCGGCTTCACCAGTAACGCCGTCTGATTGGCAAGGGTGACACGAGCCGTGAGTGCCTGACACTCTTTCACGCGCAGCGTTTGCCCCGCGCGTCGCGCCAGTTCATCCACCACCATGAAGCCCGCGTTGTGCCGCGTCCATTCGTACTGCTCACCGGGGTTGCCCAGCCCCACAATTAGCCACATTGCTCAACCACATATTTCAGCAGCACTCTCAGCGCTTTCAACCAAACGCCTTCTTACTTCTTAGGGGCTTCTTTCTTAGGGGCTTCTTTGCCCTTGGCAGTGTCTTTGCCCTTCTTGGCGACTTCGGGTTCAGCCACCGCAGCCACTGCGGCAACCGGTTCTTCAGCACCCGCCACCACTACCGTAGCGACCGTCGCGTTGGCAGCGGTACGCAACTCAATGCCTTCAGCGAATTGCAAATCTTTGACGTCCAAGTGATCGCCCACGCGCAAGCCACTCACATCAGCCTGCACGAAATCCGGTAAATCCGTCGGCAGGCAACGAATTTTCACAGAGTGCGCCACGACGTCGAGAATGCCGCCATCCGCTTTCACGCCCTGGGCTTCGCCGACGAACTTGATGGGAATTTCGAAATCGGATTTTTCGGTGAGCGAAAGCCGCATCAGGTCTACGTGAACCAGCGTGCTACTGATGGGATGAATCTGCACGTCGGCAATTTTGACCGGCGAGCTTTGGCCTTCAAAGTCGAGGTTGAAAAGGCTCACGCGGCCATGCGCGCGAATATGCATCGCCAAATCTTTTTTGTTGATCGTACCCGTCCACGGCTCGTTGCCCGCGCCGTAAACCGTCACAGGCACTTCACCCGCCGCGCGCGCGCGGCGCGAAGCATTCTTGCCGCGCTCTGTGCGGGGCTTCACATTCAAAACAATATTCGGATCGTAACTCATGACGTAAACTCCAAAGCTAAATCTCAAGTTTCAGATTTGAGATAGAAATCGAAACCACTTAAAAAAACTAAATGAACCACTAAATAAACAGGCGACTCACTGAAGACTCTTCGTGAATCGAACGAATCGCTTCAGCCAACAAGGGCGCGACGCTCAAGCATTCAAACAAAGGAGCCTCGCAATTAGCGTTGAACGGCATTGTGTTGGTCACGACGATTTTTTCCAGCGGCGACGCTTGAATCCGTTCAATCGCGTTGCCCGACAACACGGCATGTACGCAACTGGTAAAAATGCGGCTCGCGCCCTTCTCTGCCAACGCTTTAGCGACTTTGGTCAGCGTGCCACCCGAATCAACCATATCGTCCACGATCAGGGCGTTGCGACCTTCGACGTTGCCTACGACATGCATCACTTCCGCCTCGGCGTAACCGGGTTGCGACTTGTCGCGGCGTTTATCCACGATGGCAAAATCGGCCTTCAACCGCTTGGCATAAGCCCGCGCGCGTTCGGCTCCGCCGGGGTCGGGCGCGACGACGATCAGGTCTTCGACCGGGTGTTCGTCGAAATGCTTAATCATCAGCGGCGCGGCGAACAAATGATCTACGGGAATATCAAAGAAACCCTGAATCTGCGGCGCGTGCAAATCAATCGCCAGAATGCGGTCGGCTCCGGCGGTCGTAATCAGGTTGGCCGTGAGCTTCGCCGAAATCGGGATGCGCGGCTTGTCTTTCTTGTCGCCGCGTCCGTAACCGTAATAAGGAATCACTGCCGTGATGCGGTCTGCCGACGAGCGCCGAAAGGCGTCAAGCATCAACAACAATTCCATCAGGTTCTGGTCAACCGGCGGGCAGGTCGGTTGCACGATAAACACATCGCTGCCACGCACGTTTTCGAGAATCTGGAAATTGAATTCGCCATCGGGAAAGCGCGTCGTATTCGCGCCGCCAAGCGGAATGTCTAAATGCTGGCAGATTTCCGCCGCCAGCGACTTGTGTGCGTTGCCAGAAAAAATCTGTAAACTCTTCAAGCCGTTGCTCCCGCTGAATGATTCAGCCATTGCCCGCTGAATGATTCAGCCATTGATGGATAGTTGTTATGAAGAAAGGCAGGGTGCGCACAAAAGAATGGCTGGGGAGGAAGGAATCGAACCTTCGAAATGGCGGATCCAAAAACCGCTGCCTTACCACTTGGCTACTCC
>JANNUY010001080.1:0-4372 GCA_031414155.1 Acidobacteriota bacterium | reverse complement strand
CGCCAGCATCGCAGTCAGTGCCGGGCCTTTGTCGTCGGTGGTGCCGCGTCCTTCATATCGGTCCCCCGTTTTGTGAAAGGTGAACGGCGCTTTGTGCCATTCCGACGGATCAGCGGGTTGCACATCAAGGTGGTTATAAATCGCCACGGTCGGATAGCTTCGCCCCGTCGTGATCGAGCCGAAACAGACCGGATTGCCCGGTGTGCGTACGCATTCGGCCTGCGCTCCCATTGCGCGCAGGTATTGCGCCGCCGTCTCGCCACATTTGACCAGATCGGCGCGCCGCTCAGGTTCGCTGCTGACGCTGGGTATTTCTACGAGTTGGGCAAGCTTCTCTTCAAACTCAGGGCGTGAGCTTTTGATGTAAGCGTCTAAAGGTTGATACAGTGCATTCGTGTTCATTCATGACTCCAATTGTGGCAACGGGTTAACTACGCTGATAGGGCAGTGTCCGCGATAGTACGGGGTTGACGCAAGCGCGGCGCGGCGTTTTTACGCAAAAAAACACGTTGAAAAAGTCATTGTTTCTGACAACACCACGATTAACCCAACAAGAACCCAGATATTCTGGGGTGAATTTTTGCTATGACTGAAAAACTTTATTGGAGAAATTCGTCCCTGCTCAATTTTTCTGCGGTAGTTTCAGCCGTGTCGGAATCTGATGCGCGTACGTCGCTGGTGTTGAATCGCACGGCGTTTTATCCAGAAGGCGGCGGGCAGCCGGGCGATCTGGGCAAGCTGAACAACGCATCGGTTACCGCCGTAACGATAGGCGAAAACAGCAGCATCAGGCATGAACTGGATGGTTTGCACGGATTCAAGGTGGGAATGGAAGTCAGTGGCGTTGTTGATGCTGCGCGGCGGCTTGAAATGACCCAGCAACACACCGGTCAACACATTTTGTCGCAAGCCACCTTTCAACTTTTCGGAGCAGAGACCAAAGGCTTTCGCATTACGGATGAAGTCACGCAAATTGATCTCACGCTCGAAGCCGACAACGCCGCCGTGCCTGAAGCCTTGTCGAAGGCCGAAGACCTCGCCAATCAAATCGTGTTTGAAAATCGCGCGATTCGTACGCACGAACTGACGCCCGATGAAGCCGCGAAGCTGCCGTTGCGCAAAGAGAGCTTCGTCAGCGATTGCGTGCGGGTGGTTGAGATCGAAGATTTCGATTGGTCACCCTGTGGCGGTACGCATGCGCAACGCACGGGCGAAGTCGGGCTGATTGCTGTGCGCGGTTGGGAACGAGCAAAGCAGATGGTGCGCGTTGAATTTGTGTGCGGCGTCAGGGCGTTGCGCGATTACCGCGAAGCTAATCAGATTACGCGCGAATTGGGGCGGAGCTTCACCGTCGGACGCGGCGAAATTCAAGGCGCGGTCGCGCGCGTGCAGGAAGAAAGTAAACACTGGCAACGTCGTGCGCGTGCCTTGGCGACCGTCGCTGCGCAAGTCGAAGCCGCTTCGTTGTGGGGCGCTACTGAAGCGCAAGGCGGACGCTGCATCGTCGCACAGATTCTCACCGACCATGATTTTGAAGAAGCCAAACTGATTGCGCATCGTTTGGTAGCGAATCCGCAAACTGTCGCGTTGCTGGCTGCGATTGAAAACGGCGCAGCGCGTTTGGTGTTCGCACGTTCGAGCGATGGGGCGGCAGATATGAATGCGTTGATGAAAGTGGCTTGTGAGCGGCTGCAAGGACGCGGCGGTGGCAAGCCGGATTTCGCGCAGGGCGGCGGAAGCGCGCTTGATGCGTTGCCAGATGTGTTGGCGGAACTAAAAGCGCGCTTACTTAGTTGAGGAAACCTAACCAAAAAAGAATGGGCTAAACAACCACTCGAAGAAGTTGTTTAGCCCATTCTTTTGCCTTACCTAAATTGCGTTAGGCTTTCGGTTTTGCCATCGCTTTGGCTTTCACAGCTTTGCGAATCTGTTTCGGATTCTTGCGTGACTTGCCGTAGCTGCTCACTGAAATCTTGCCTTTTTTCGTTCGTTTATCGCCTCTGCCCATTGTCGTTATCTCCTTTCTGTTTAAGTAATTTAGCGTGCCATCGCTTAACGCGATTCAAGGGCACCGATACGGTTTTCGTGATTGCGTAACATCTTGAAGGCCAACACTGCCAATTCTTCGAGACGCAACTGGGATTTTAGCACTTGGTCTAAAAGAATGTCGTAATGCTCCATTCTTGTTTTGTGTTCGGTCCGCATCTCTTCAATGAGTTGATTGTGCCTGAGCTCCGCAGCCTCAGTCATTTGGCTTTGCCTCAAATCGCTGGCGGCGAGCTTTAACATGATTGCTTCAAGCTGATTCAGTCGTTCATGCGTTTCCTGATCCATGACTGCTTTCCTTTCGAGTTGATATTTGCTGGCAAAGCCATTCTATGAAGCTGGTGGCGTTGCGGCAAGGCTCACTTTTTCTTCGCCGCTTTTTTCGCAGGCTTGAGCGCCGGGTCAGGCAGGTAATTCACCTGCAAGTCGTAGCTTTCTGCGAATTCTTTTTTCTTGCCGACCAGTCCATAAAGTTTGAGTTGGTACTTGCCTGCCGTAATCGCGCGGCGAGCAAAAGTCAGCGGAATGCTGGGCGAACTCGCTTTGAGCAACTTCTCGCTCCACGCGACGCCTTTGCCTTTGGGGTTGAGCAATTCGACGAAATAGCTCTGAAAGCCTTTTTCTTGCAGCGCCGTGGTTGGTTGCATGACCACCGTAAAGAGCGCGTAGTTGAACGGTACGTCAATCGTGGTCGCTTGATCTTTTTTCGTTGGGTCTGCCGCTAATTTTACCGAAGCTGCTTCGAGCGTGACCAGCGGCGCACCGAATTGCGGTTTAGAAAGTTGGTTCAAGTCTTGCAATAGCCGTGCGTTCTCGCCCGCGAGCGAAGCCTGTTCGGTCAGGACGACATCGGTTTGTTGCTGTTCCATCTGGTTTTGCAACTGGTTTATCTGGGTCTTGGCTTCATCAATGCGCGACTTGATGTCTTCGGCGGTTTCGACTTTGGCAGACTGTTGTTGTTGCGTGAGGCGCGTCTTGAGAATTTTGTTTTCGAGATAGAGCGCGCCGACCCAAGTGCCGAGCGAAAGCGTCGCAATGGTGCAAGCCGTCAACAGCACCGAAAGTTTCGGATAGCGAACTAAAAAATCAATCGCATGCGTCAGGCGCGTGGGTTCAGCTTCCTCCGCCAGATGGTCAGTGTTTGTCAGCGAGCCTTGTTGCAACGACCCTTGTGGTAAAGAAATGATCGCGGTTTCGGTTTTATCCAGTGGCGACAGTGACAAGGTGTTAGCGGATTCGTTCATGCCAGACTGCCCATACTGATGAATAAAAGTCGGTTCCTTCTCTTGCTTTCTCAGGTTCAACATCGTGGTTTAGGTCAATTAATAATTTATCGGCAAGCTGAATCGTGCGGTTACGCCTGATGAAAGGGCGTGTGGGGTACGAGATGAATCAATGCTGGCCTGTGAGTGAAGTAAGCAGGAGGATAAACACCATCGCCGTTTTAGACAAGCGCGTAAAGGTTTTGCTGCGTTTGCACGAGACTTTCGTCTATCAGTTTGTCGAGATGCGCGCGTACCGAAAGCTCCGCGAGTTGATGCATGGCGGGGGCTACGTCGGTGTAAACAGCTTGCACTATGGCGGGAATCGTCAGTGGCGCGTCACCTAACGCCGCGAGGATTTTCGCTTCGCGCGCGAGCCGATGCGTGATGTAGTCCTCAATCTTCGTGCGCGCGTCCGCAATCACAGGGCCGTGGCCGGGCAGCAGCGCCGTCAGTTTCGGCAGCGCCAGATAACGTCGCAACGAAGCGAAGTAATCCGTCATATTACCTTCGGGCGGAGCGATGACGACGGTTCCTAAACCTACAACACAATCACCGGTGACGAGTGTGCCGGTGCGCTCTTCGTGCAAGCTGAGATGGCCGCGCGCGTGACCGGGTGTCCACAACGCGCGCAAGCGCCATTCGAGTGCGTTGGATTTGTTGCGCAACACGATCAATTCGCCGTCTTCGATCAAGCGGTCTACGCGAACTTCGCCGTTGATTTCGCTCGCGGTCAGCCGATGCGCCGCGACAGGGATGCCAAAGCGTTCAGCCAGATGCATTACGCCGCCGATGTGATCGGGATGCAGGTGCGTGATGATAATCTCTTTGAAACGCCGACCTTCAGCGAGAAAGGCTTCGACAATCAGGTCGAAGCGCGCCTGTTCGTCGGGATAAGGCGAACCCGGATCAACGATGACCATCTCTTCGCTGCCGATGAGATAACAGTTCGTATGCGTCGCGGGCGGAATCGTAGGCGTACGCAGCGGCGCGATGAAAAAGCCTTCGCGCAACTCGACGCGCTGTTCCCAAAACTCGCGCGTAGCCTGTGTCGTTGCGTGCAG
>JANNUY010001079.1:0-6489 GCA_031414155.1 Acidobacteriota bacterium | reverse complement strand
GGATAAGTCTCTTGTGGCTGTGCGGGCGGTTGCGCAAGGCAAACAAATACAAGTGTAAACACACAGACCAATGCGGCAAACGGGGCTTTCAACATGATGCTTTTCCTTTTGTGAATGGCGTTGACGAAACAAGCGCGAACTGCTGCGCTCAGAATGGCGCGGAACATAGCGCAGCCCCGCTTTGTATCGCAACCTGTCAGGTTGCGGAGTTTTCAGGCTTTAGCCCAATGTTCGCAAGCGGACGACTTCCAAACCTCACAGGTTGCGATACAATAGACATTATCGGTTTTAAGCGATGAACCAGCCACGGGGAAAGAAGGGAACACGGGGAAGAGTGAAAGTTGTTAGAAAGCTGGCTATTTAGTGATTTAGTTTTCCCCATTATCCCCTCTTCCCCCGTGGCTAATTCCTATTGCCGATAATGTCTAATGTCACCGCTTTACCCATCCTTTCCAAACACGGAGACCACTGCTATGAAGCAACTACTGAAATTCTCTTGCTGGTGTGCGCTCGTCGCCGCACTGTGCTGGCAATTCCCTGCCACCGCCAAAACCGCGAAACGCTATCTTTACGTAGCCGAACCCGGCATTCGCAATTACGTCGAATACGGCGGCATCGGCTTTATCGTTTACGACATTGACGCAGGCTATAAGTTCGTCAAACGCATCAAGACGTGGGACGTAGCGCCCAGCCAACAACCAGAAAACGTCAAGGGCGTCGTCGCCAATGCGCAAACTGGCAAGATTTATTTGAGTACGCCGAAGCGCGTCGCCTGTTGGGATTTGGTCAGCGAGAAGATGGAGTGGGACAAAGAGTATCCGGGCGGCGCAGACCGCATGGCGCTTTCGCCCGATGGCAAGACGATGTACGTGCCGTCGTTCGAGGGGCCTACGTGGTTAGTCGTCAATGCACTCAACGGCGACGTCATCAGGACGCTCATTGTGAATACCGGCGCACACAACACGATTTATTCGCTGGACGGCAAGCACGCTTATATGGCTGGGTTGAAATCGGAAAAACTGCGCGTAACCGATACGACAACGCATGACATCACACATGTCATTGGCCCCTTCACCAAACCGATTCGCCCGTTCACGATTAACGGCTCGCAGTCGCTGGTTTATGTGAACGTCAATGACTTGCTGGGCTTTGAAATCGGCGATTTGAAAACGGGTAAGATGTTGCATCGTGTCGAAGCGCAAGGCGTTGAGATGGGGCCGGTCAAACGGCACGGTTGCCCTTCGCACGGCATCGGACTCACGCCCGACGAAAAAGAAGTCTGGATCGCAGACGGCCACAACGAAATGCTGCACATTTTTGACAACACGGTGATGCCGCCCAGACAAATCAAAAGTTTGAAAGTACGCGAACAGCCCGGCTGGATTACGTTTTCGCTCGACGGCAAACACGCTTGGCCTTCGACTGGCGAAGTGATTGATGTGAAAACCAAGAAGACGCTGACCTTACTCACCGACGAAGAAAAGCGCATGGTGATGAGCGAGAAAATCGTCGAGATTCATTTTGTGGATGGCAAGCCGGTGAGAGTCGGCGATCAATTCGGGTTGGGTCGAAAGCGATAAGCGATGCTGTCTCCCGCAAAAACGCGAAGCCGCAAAATCTTTTTCGTATGAACGCCTTTACGAAAACTTCTTTGCGGCTTCGCGTCTTTGCGTGAGCTTCAGGTTATTTCACCCGAATGCGTACCGGATTCACGGCGATGCCGCCGACATGGAGCCCAATCTCCACCTCGCCGCGTCCGATGAGGGCACGCGGAATGAGAATGTTGACCTGATCGAGACCGATTAGGCTGCCTTGCGCACCGGCGAAAGAGACCGTTGCAGGCACACCACCAATCGTCGCCGAGACCGATGACAAACCACTGTTGAAGCGAACGCCAGAGCCAAAAAGGATCAAATAGACTTCTTCTTTTTCTTTGCCCAGATCAATCACCTTGCTCAACCAGCGACTGTTCGCAGCATCGAATTCCAGCAGGTCTTCAGTTGTGTGCGAAAAGTCTTCGTAAACACGAAACAGAATCGCCGCCGGAGCGCCGCGTCCGTCACCGCTAGCTGTGAACAATCCAGGCGAGGTCGCCGCAATCGTTTGCGCACCCGTGCCAATCAGCGTATCGCCGTCGTAAACATTGACCGTAGCCGCGCCATTCGCCGTTCCTGCCGGAACCAGAAAATTGATTTGACCAGACGAGACATAAAACAACGGAGCAGTACGCTCCATTCCCAAACTGTCTTTCACGCGCACGCTCGCGCCTTGCAACACCGTTGGCAGCGGAATCGTCGCCGCCGCTTGCGTGCCGCCTGACAGATTCGTGCCAAACAATGCGGCGATGGATTCGGGTGCAAGCCGTTCGCGCGCGTAACTCGCGGCTGACACAGCGACGACTTCGGTCACTTGCCGCTGGCGCGATAGTTCCCAAACGTCATTCGCATTGCCGTTGCTGCCTGTACCGCCAAAGACGAACCAGCGATTGCCCGCTTCGTCATAAGCACTCACTGAGCCGTTGCGCGCCGAAGGGCCGCCGCTCAAGTTCAAACGATTCCACGTACGCGCGCTCTGACTGAAAGCCCACAGTTCATCTGAATTGCCGTTTGACGTTTGCCCGCCAAAAAAGATGAAGTTCCCGGTTCCGTCAACAAACGAAGTCGTGAAGTAACGCGCGCTCGGCGTTGTCGCGTTCGATAGGTTTTCCCACGCGCGCGTCGCCAGATCGAAAGACCACAGATCACCAAGCGGCCCCGAACGCTGTCCGCCATAAATCAGCATACGGCGATTGGCCTTGTCATATGCGCCAGTCAGCAAACAACGCACTTGCGGCTTGGTTCCGCCGGGCGTCCAGTCTGACCAAACGTTATTCGCCAAACCGAGGCTTTGCGTATCCTGAAAGCGTCCGGCCTCAGACGTGAAGCCTGCGAATGAAACGAGGCTGCGCGACAGCGGATCAAATACGCCTGCCGAGCCGTAACGCCGCTTGGGCCGCGCGGCATCGTTGGCGGGCGAAACGTCGCGCCATTGCAGCGTATTGAGATTGAGCGTCCACGAATCGTTGAGCAGCCCCGCACCTTGTCCGTTATAGATGACCAATTGATGCCCAACCGAATCATAAACGGCGTCGAATCCGTGCCGCGCTGACGGTGGCGTCCCAACGGTGGTGAGCTTCGTCCATGTGCGCGTGGCGACATCAAACGCCCATGTGTCGTTGAGGTCGCCGCTGTTGCCGCCACCGCCGAAAATGATGACGCGCTTCCCCACCGGATCGTAAACCCCTCCGCCGTTGCGACGCGCTTCGGGTTGCGTGCCGCTCGTAGGGGTGAGATTTCGCCACTGCCAATCTTGTGCCCCAACCGGCAGCGCGCAAACCAACAACACTATGAGGTTTATCAAACTGATGAAACGTGATGGATAAGCCATACGACTCCTATTTATTTCATTTTATCGGCTTCCGCCAATTTCTTGAGTTCAATCAAAACCGTTTCGTTAGACGGACGCACTTTGTAATCCACTTCGATAAACCGCCAACGCACGACGCCTTGTTTATCAATCACGAGCGTCGCAGGGTGCGGCATGGCGCGTTGCGCCTTGTCATTCAACAAACCGTAACGATCAATCACGTGATGATCGAGATCAGACAGAAAAGGAAAGTTCACGCCCGGTTTGTCTTTAATGCGATTGCGCATCTGCAACAACTTGTCGGCGGGGTCTAAGCTCACCGCGAGAATTTCGGCTTTGATATTGCTCTGCCCTTCAATTAACGATTTCAGCTTACCTAGCTGTTCAGCGCAAAACGGTCACCAATAGCCGCGATAAAAAACCAGCACGACCGGTTGCTTGCCGCGATAACTCGACAACGTCACCGGCTGACCGTCTTGATTGGAAAGCGTGAAATCAGGCGCGGCTTCACCAACCTTGATGCGTGTCAAATCAGCAGGCGGTAAATTCGCGCCGTCCTTCGGCCCCAGTTGCCCCATTGGCATGGTCGCTTGCGCCCAAGTGGCGGCACTCAGCAACCCCAACAGGCACAGGCTAAAAAAGATTTTTTGCATGAAACGATTCCTCCGATGGGTTGTATCGTAAAGCTAGACGAGTTTATTCCCGCCACTAAAAACTTAGCTTGAGTGACATTCAGAACACCAGACATTGGTAGAAAAGAAAAATATTTTCTCCCATGAAGGCACACGAAGTTTTCACGAAGCGGGGCTTTTCTGTCGTCACAGGTTTCGTGTCTTCTTTGTGCAACTTCGTAGGAGAAAATCTTTTTCTGACCTCACCGCACGATTACGTAAATCGCCGACGGTTCGCTGGCGATGGTGCTGTTGCTGACGACGGCGCGGTAAGCGGCGACATCTGTTCCGGTAAAGCCACTGCGCGGCATATAAATCAGATTTGGGTTCAGGCCGCCGAAAGTGCCATTAGACGCCTGCCCGACCAGATTCAACACTAATGCACGGCCTTGTATGTCGTTCGCCGTCAGTGTGAGAGCTTTCGCCATCCCCACCGTCGTCACAATGCAAAGGTCGTTTGACGTAGGAAGCCCTGCGACCAGCCTGCGCACGCGCACCGAAACAGTTTGTAACGTAACGGCTCCGTTATTGCCCATCACCGTGAGCAACAACGTATATTCACCCGCGCTGCCACTGCCCGAACCAAGTCGCAAGTTATAAATGCCGTCACTCTTGAACGTAGTGCTGGCGGTAAAGCCCGATGCTGCCAGCGCAATCTGTGAAACCGGATTGGCATAAATTTCAAAGTCGAGCGATTGCCCTTCGTTGATGGTCAGGCGCGGCGGGACCAATACTGTGGGCTGCCCCGGACTTATATTCATCGGCATTACGATGTCGCGTTCGAGCGTCGCCAATCCGCCCGAACTGATTGCCACCAAACCGCGTGTCGTGCGGTCTACTTTGGAGTCAGGCCGCATGTAACTGATTTCGAGCGTTACCGAGTCGCCGCTGCGAATGACCGGAATGTTTTCGAGCGTGAAATTTCCGTTGCCATCGGTATAAGCAAACTGGCCGCGTACGCCCACCACGGCATTGGTCGCAGGTAATCCGTCGTTGGTAAGCACGCGCCCGGCGATGCGCGCTGTCGGATAAACCGGCGAGACAAAAAAGAAACTGCTTTCCTTAATGCCATTCGTCGCGTTGCCGCCGGTTTCAATTGCCGTGATGCTGCTGCCATTGACAGTGCCAACGCCCGTCTCGATGAACTTGCCCAACATCGAAGGATTGCCATCACTCGACGTAGGTTGAATGAAGCGATAGAGCTTCACGTTCTGCCCCGAATTCAGATTGTCAGTATTCGGCAGCCTGAGCGTTCCGCCCGGTGACATCACTGCGCCAAAAGGCGAGACCTGCGCAATCGTCGAGCTGAACGTGCCAAAGGGTAAGGCGGCGGGTACGCGCTCAGGGTCGAGCAGCGAAATCGTCATACGGCCATTCACCGGATCAGGCGCGGTCGTAACGCGGCAACCGTTCGGCAAACCAAATGTCGTCGCCGTCGCGCTGCCCTGATTGATCGTGGTCATCGCTCCGCCATTTTGCCCGGCGTTATTCGCCAGCGAACCGCCCTGTTGCGTCGAACGAACTTCAGCCGTGGTGGGCAGTTGGTTGTCGCGATTGCCCTGCACATTCATCGAAAACGTAGTCTTCGGAAACGTTACGCCCGACGTGCCGCTGTCTATCTCAATCGCATAAAGCCCCGGCGCTAAGTCGCCGATGACAAACGTTCCGTCAGTGTTGGTGCGCAACGATTTTGACGCACCCGGCGGCAACAGCGGACGCGCGGCCACGTTCGCATTGGCAATCGCGCGGCGTTGGGTCGCGCCACTCGCATCCTTCGCAGCCTCTTCGACAAAGCCACTCACCGAAGTCCGCAAACTCAACGCAGGTTTGGCGCTTTCGCCTTGGGCAGTCTTCACGCTCACCTGCCCCGTGCCTGCGCCAAACGGCACGCGCACTCTGATGCGGGTTTGATTTACTTCTACGATTTGCGCCAGCGCGACGCGGTTTTGCGCATCGGTGACTATGACTTGCATTCCACCCGCAGTGGAAACAAATCCGCTGCCGTTGATCGTCAATTCATCTCCGGCCAGTACGGTTGCAGCACTCAGCGAAGTTATCTGCGGCGTCAATGAAGGCGTTGGTGTCGGCGTCGGTGTTGGTGTCGGCGTCGGTGTGGGCGTCGGCATTGGTGTCGGCGTCGGTGTTGGCGTTGGTGTTGGGGTCGGCGTCGGTGTTGGGGTCGGCGTCGGTGTGGGCGTCGGCTTTGGGGTCGGCGTCGTTGTTGGGGTTGGTGTCGGCGTCGGCGTCGGCGTTGGGGTCGGCGTTGGCGTCGGCGTCGGCGTTGGTGTTGGCGTTGGCGTTGGAGTTGGAGTCGGAGTCGGTGTCGGTGCTGGAGTCGGTGTTGGTGTCGGCGTTGCTACTGCCTGGACCTCGAAGGATCCGATGTCGGTTCCGTCGCCACCCGTCGCATTCG
>JANNUY010001078.1:0-1262 GCA_031414155.1 Acidobacteriota bacterium | reverse complement strand
ACGTCGTGTTCGTCCATATCCAGCGCCTGACACAGCAGCTTGAGCATGGCTTCGCTCATGCCGGGCGCGACTTCGAGGCGCACGCAAAAACCGAAGCGGCGATTGCGTAATTGTTGCTCCATTGATTTGAGCAGATCGCCCGCTTCGTCTTCTTCGATTTCGATGTCGGCGTCGCGCGTGATGCGAAAGGGCTGACATTCCAGCACTTTCATACCGGGGAAGAGTCCGGCGATGTGGCGGCTGATGACTTCTTCGAGCCAGACGTAATGGTGCTGGTCGCCTTCGAGCTTGAGCAGGCGCGGCACATTGGGCGGCAGCTTGACGCGCGCGAAACGCGGCTCGAATACGGCGTTCGGTTTGTCTTTATCGGGTACGACCAGGATGCCGAGATTGAGACTGATGTTTGAGATGTATGGAAACGGATGGCTCAAATCAACTGACAGCGGCGTCAAGATCGGGAAGATGCGCGCGTTGAAATACTCTTTGAGTTTGTCGCGCTGCGACTCGCTGGTCTCTGAATAAGGCACGACGCGCACGTCGTATTTTTCCAAGCCCGGCAAGACCTGTTTTTGTAAGCAGCGCATTTGCACTTCGAGCAGGCGGCGCAAGCGTTCGCCGATTTTGCGCAACTGCAAACCGGGTGTGAGTCCGTCGGGCGAAACTAACGCGGGATTCGCTTCGGCCTGTTCCTGCAAGCCTGAGACGCGCACCATGAAAAATTCATCGAGGTTGGTCGAAAAGATTGAGAGAAACTTTAAGCGTTCGAGCAGGGGTTGCGTAGGGTCAAGGGCTTCGTCGAGTACGCGGCTGTTGAATTCGATCCAGCTCAATTCACGGTTGAGATAAGGACTGTCTGGCAAGTTGCCGGTCGTCTTGCGCTCGGGCGCAACGGGTTCGGCCAACTCGTTGGAGTGCCCGTTTTGATGCCCGTTACCATTGGTTTCGCCGTTGGATTCAAGGGGCAGGGCGTCGAGCGTAAGCAACATCGTTTCTCGGTTTTCACCGCGTACTTTAGTAGCCATAGGGTTTCTGTCTCAGCGTGTCAGGAAAGGTTCGTTACCGCGCGCGGATTGTAGGAGAGCCTTTCAGCAGCGTCAATTTTTGTGCAGTTGCCGGTTGCCGGTTGCCGGTTGCCGGTTGCCGGTTGCCGGTTGCCGGTTGTCGGTTATCGGTTGTGAGTCGTCAAGTGAACAAGCGATGCAATACGGATCACAAACAACCGACAACCGACAACTGACAACCGGCAACCGATTGCGGTAAGC